>REDZ01000193.1 GCA_007695345.1 Paracoccaceae bacterium
GTGACAGCTTACGCTGCGACTGCGACCGGAGCACGGTTGTCATTTGCAACTGTACGTTTTGCACCGATAACGGTGGTGGCTCACCGGGACAAAGCTAACCCCTTTAGACGTTCGTCGATCCTGTTTCGGCCCCATGATCCCCAAATGAAGGATGATTGGTGGAGCCGCCGGGTACCGCCCCCGGGTCCGATCCGCTTATTACGAGCGCGTTTATGTCCATAGTCCCTTTCGGAACACCACGAATGTAGGGGCTGATGGGGCTGGGCGCAAGTGGGCTCGGCGTTCGACCATGGGAACGAACCCACCAAGGATCACAGGTTTGCCATCAAAAGGCATGGGATTGCCCTCTGGCGTCAGGCGCGGGTCATCGGGCGGGGATTGCATCAGGGTGATGGGCCGCTTTCGTCGGCCAGACATACCATGACGCCACCACCACCTCATCATCCTGCGCCAGAACCGCCTTGCGCAACGCGGTCACATTCCCTTCGGGCACATCATCGCCCCAGCAGTCCACCGCGCGCAGGCAGCCACGATCGCGAAGTGCCTCGGCCGCATGGGCCATGAACGCAGCACGATTTGTGCCCGGCACGGCACAGACGAAGCCCCGAATGCAGCTCATCACGTTCCCCATCTCTGCTTTGGATGCTGGCACAACCGGGCTGTATCCATGCCAGCAAATCCGTGCCTTTGTGCAAGCTGCAACGCAATGGTACAGTCGCTTCTATGGGACAAGACAGCATCGACGCCTTCAATGCGGCCCGGTCCGAAGGGGATCGGGTCATCTGCGATGCTCTCGCCGCGCAGATTCGCGCCGCGCTGCCAGAGGCCGAGGGCAAGATATGGCATCGCCACCCTGTCTGGTTTCTCGGTGCCAATCCGGTCGTTGGCTATTCGCGGCAGAAACCCGGCATCCGGCTGATGTTCTGGAGCGGGGCGGATTTCGGCGAACCGGACCTGAATGTCATCGGCAAGCGGTTTCGCGATGCGTCGGTGTTTTTCACCGATCCCGCGCAGATCGATGCGCAGGCCTTGCAGCGCTGGCTGGACAAGGCGCGGCTGATCCAGTGGAACTACCGCGATATTGCGCGCAACAAGGGTGTTCTGAACCACCTGTAGCGCTGTACCTGCGGGGCTTGAAAAGCGGTCGCGCGCGCAGTAATAGACTGCTCAACGGCGCACCGACTCGGTGCGCTGATTACTTTTACCCTCTGGCATGGACACGAACCCCGTGTGACCTGCCGGCAGCGAACAGGAAGAACATCACCATGGCCATGCGCTGGTATTCGGTAAGCGTGCTGTCGAATTTCGAGAAAAAGGTGGCCGAGGCCATCCGCACCGCCGTGTCCGAGGGTGGGCTGGAAGACCAGATCGAGGAAGTGCTGGTGCCGACCGAGGATGTGATCGAGGTGCGGCGCGGCAAAAAAGTGACCTCCGAGCGCCGTTTCATGCCCGGTTATGTGCTGGTGCGCATGGAAATGTCGCCCAAGGGTTACCATCTGATCAACTCGATCAACCGCGTCACCGGGTTTCTGGGCACTCAGGGCAAGCCGATGCCCATGCGCGATGATGAGGTGAATGCCATCCTGAACCGTGTGCAGGAAGGCGAGGAAGCCCCGCGCACCCTGATCCATTTCGAGGTCGGCGAACAGGTCAAGGTCAATGACGGCCCGTTCGAAGGGTTTTCGGGCACGGTCGAGGAAGTGGATGAAGAGGCCAGCCGCCTGAAGGTGATGGTCTCGATCTTTGGCCGGGCTACCCCGGTCGATCTGGAATTCACGCAGGTGTCGAAAGACGGCTGACGTGTCTCATGTGGGAGGCTGACGGGCGCGCCCGGATCAGGCCGGACCACTTAACCGCAACGACCCCAGGTGCACGCGTGGACCAGGGGAAGGTGACAGAGAAGGAGAGGCCGCATGGCCAAGAAAGTAGTCGGACAGCTGAAGCTGCAAATTCCGGCGGGCAAGGCAAACCCGTCGCCCCCCGTTGGCCCCGCACTGGGTCAGCGCGGCATCAACATCATGATGTTCACCAAGGAATTCAACGCCCGCACCGCCGAGATGGAGCCGGGCGCGCCCATTCCCACCGTGATCACCTATTATCAGGACAAGTCCTTTACCATGGACCTGAAAACGCCGCCGGCGTCGTGGTATCTCAAGCGCGCTGCGGGCCTGAAGCCTGTGGGCAAGCGCAACCGCGCCCGCGGGTCGGAAGCGCCGGGCCGTCAGGTCGCAGGCAGCGTGACCACCAAACAGGTGCGCGAGATTGCCGAAGCCAAGATGAAGGACCTGAACGCGACGGATGTCGAAGCCGCAATGCAGATCATTGCCGGTTCGGCCCGGTCCATCGGTATCGAGGTGAAGGGGTAAGATCATGGCCAAGCTTGGAAAACGCACGAAGGCCGCACGCGACGCCTTTGCCGGAAAAGAGAATATCTCGGTCGAGGATGCGCTGGCGCTGATCAAGACCAACGCCAATGCGAAATTCGACGAGACAATCGAGATCGCGATGAATCTGGGTGTTGACCCGCGCCATGCCGACCAGATGGTGCGCGGCGTGGTGACCCTGCCCAACGGCACCGGCAAGACGGTCCGTGTGGCAGTGTTCGCCCGCGGCCCGAAGGCCGACGAGGCGAAAGAGGCAGGGGCTGATATCGTCGGCGCAGAGGACCTGATGGAGCAGGTGCAGCAAGGCAGGATCGAGTTTGATCGCTGCATCGCGACACCTGACATGATGCCCATTGTGGGCCGTCTGGGCAAGATCCTTGGTCCGCGCAACCTGATGCCCAACCCCAAGGTCGGCACTGTGACCATGGATGTGGCAGAGGCTGTCAAAAGCGCCAAGGGTGGTCAGGTGCAGTTCAAGGTGGAAAAGGCGGGCGTCATCCATGCCGGTGTCGGCAAGGTGTCGTTCGAGCCTGCACATCTTGCCGAGAATGTGCGCGCCTTCGTGGATGCTGTCTCCAGGGCGAAGCCCTCGGGCGCGAAAGGGGCCTATCTGAAAAAGGTCTCGCTGTCCTCGACCATGGGGCCTGGTGTCTCGGTCGATCTGACCAGCGCCACGCAGGGCTGATTGCCCGCAATCGCTACGGATCAGGCGGCCCTGCGGGGCCGCCTTTTTCACGCGTCGGGCCTATGTGTCGTCTTTGGCAAGCGGGTGATGGTCCATCACCAGCGATTTCAGCCGCTCTTCCAGCACATGGGTATAGATCTCGGTCGTGGACACATCGGCATGGCCCAGCATGGTCTGGATCGCGCGCAGATCGGCCCCCCCGGCCAGCAGATGCGTGGCAAAGGCATGGCGCAGCACATGCGGGCTGACGCGCGCAGGGTCCAGGCCAGCGCGCTGCGCGATATCCTTCAGCAGCAGGTAGAACCCCACGCGGCTGAGGTGCCCGGACCGCGCGCGTGACGGAAACAGATGGCGCGGCTCTGGCTTGCGCGCGGCGCGCAGGCGTTCGGCCTGTGCGTCCCAGTCGGCCAGCCAGTCGGCCAGCGCATCCCGCGCCGGGTCCGACAAGGGCACCATGCGTTCGCGCCCGCCCTTGCCGCGCACAAGGATCATGCGCGGATCGCCCCGCACGGCGGCGACCGGCAGGCTGACCAGCTCGCTGACCCGCAGTCCGGTGGCGTACAGCACTTCCAGCAGGCAGGTATTGCGCCGCCGTTCGACCGGATTGCGGCCCGTTTCCCGCGCGGCGTTCAGCAGCGCCTCGACCTGCGCGTGGCTCAGCGTTTCGGGCAGCGTTTTTACCTTGCCCGGCCCGCTGATCCGGCTGGCGGGGTCATCCTTGCGCCAGCCTTCGGCATAGGCGAAGCGATACATCTGCCGGATCGACGACAGCCGCCGCGCGCGGGTCGATTTCGCCAGCCCCTGTTCGCTGCAGTGGATCAGGTAGCGCTCGATCTCGTCGCGGGGAATCGAGGCCACATCCAGCCCTTCACCCTCGGCCCATTCGGCGAAATCGCGCAGATCGCGTCCATAGCCCAGAAGCGTGTTCTGCGCGGCACCGGCCTCGGCGGCGCTGGCCTCTAGAAAGGTGGAAATCCAGGTATGTGCGCGTTGCAGTCCCATATGGGGGTATTCCTTGCCGTGTCCGGTTGCTATCCGCGCCGTTCCAGCAGCATCAACTCGACCCCGATCTGGCGCGCGGTCCCTTCCAGCCCGATGGCGCGCAGGCGATGCAGCCCGCGCGTGGCGGCCTGCAGGTCGCCCGTGCTTGCATCGGCAATCTGACGCAGCCCCTCGAGCAGCACAAGACCGGGCGCGCCCGCGTCGATTTGTGCGCGGAGAGCCGCCGGTACATCCTCTTGCGGGTCAAAGGCCAGCGCAATGGCTTCTGCCATGCCATTGCCAGTGTCCGGGGGCAGTGGATCGCCGGCCGCCAGCGCCATGACAAAGCGCGCCGTGATGGTATCGGGGGTCAGTTCGGCGGCACGCTCTGCATGATCGCGGGCCAGCAGCAGCAGTTTCCACAGCACCTCGGTGCCATTGCTGTCCAGTTGCAGCGATGCAAGTGTGTCGGCGGTCATCTCGGCCAGCGCCTGTTCCAGCTCGGCGCTGGTGAACAGCACCCATGCCTCATCCAGCACTGCGCCCAGCCGCGCATTGTCGCGCGCGGCGATGGCCTGATCCAGCGCCTGGATCGCGCGGACCCGTTCCCACATGCCCCCCGATGCCGCCGGGCGCCGCTGGGTATACAGCCCCAGCAGCCGGTTGGGCTGCATCACGCCGGCGCGGGTCAGCCGTTCGGCGGCATCAAGCTGTGCGCGCCAGCCGCTGGTGCCGCGCAGATCGGCATGGGCATAGGCCACAGGCAGCGTGGCCGTGGTCACGGGATCGCCCAGGGCCTCCATGATGCGCCATGTCAGGGGGGTGGTGCGCTGGGGCGGGGGCAGCAGGTTCTCGCCCTCTTCCTCTTCCAGAAAACGCTCCAGCAGCGCGGCCTTGTCTGCCTCCAGCGTGCCAAGACTGCGCGCCACCTGCAGCGCGGAATACGCGGCGGGCCAGTCCCCGCCCCGCGCCATGCAGAAGATCCGCGCGGCCTGGCCCTGATCCGGCGTGATCCGGCCCGACATCTGGTCGCAGGCGCGATCCTCTTCGCCCAGCAGCAGCGCGATATCAAAGGCGCGCGCGGCCAGCGCGGCGGTCTGTTCGGGCGCGGCATCGATCAACTGCCCGGCCTGTTCCAGCGCGCCCAGACGGATCAGCGCATCGACACGGGCCAGCAGCAGGCGGGCCTGATCTGGCGCCGTCATACCCCATGGCGGCGCGAATTCGGCGATCAGGACCCGCAATGTCAGCCGATTCGCGCTTGGCAGCGTGTCTTGCGGCAGCGCGGCGATTGCCTCGGTGATCTGATCGAGCGTCGCATCGCCCCAGAAGCTGCGCGGCAGCCCGATCCGCTCGGCCGTGAACAGACCGGTCGCGGCCAGCCCTGTCCCATCAAGCGGCGCGCTGGCGATGGGCTCGAAATCCACGGCGGGGCCGTCCTGCGTGCCATCCTGCGGCAGGGGCGAGGGCAGCACCGGGTCGGGCACGGGCGCGGCGAGTGCCTGATCCAGCCAGCCGATCGCGCTGAGCGGCGCGCCCCCGTCCTGTGCCCGCAGGGGCATGGCGGCGACACTCGCCGCCAGTGCTGCCATGGACAGGCAGCGCAAAAGGGTCCGGGGCGTGCCGGTCAATTCGCGTCCAGGGTGACCGGGGTTTCAACGGGTTCGCGCTGCGGCGAGAGATCGCCGATATAGGCATAAGAGACCACCGTTACGCCTGCCAGAATGGCCAGCAGGAACAGAAACCGGAAGATAAAGCGCATGAGCCTGCCTTTCTGATCGTCATCCCCTTTTTGCAGGTCGCGCTTGCGTGCGCCTTGGGGGTTTCGCATTCGATCTTGCCGCATTATCACGACGAGGGACAGGCAGGCCACGAAAACTTGACTCGGGCCGGGCATGGGGGGCAGGGCGGTCATGAGATTGCACAAGACCGTTGTGATGGTCGGCATGATGGGCGCGGGCAAGACCGCCGTGGGCAAGGAACTTGCGCGCGTGCTGCGGGTGCCCTTCCTCGATTCGGACGAGGAAATCGTCGCCGCTGCGCAGATGAGCATTGCCGAGATTTTCGACCGCGACGGTGAAGCGTTCTTTCGCGCGCGCGAATCCGAGGTGATCACGCGGCTGTTGCGCGGCCCGCCGGGGGTGCTGTCCGTGGGCGGCGGGGCCTATCTGTGTCCGCAGACCCGTGCGCGCATCAGCGCCGAGGGGGTGGCCGTCTGGCTGAAGGCCGATCTGGACCTGCTGTGGTCGCGGGTGCGCCACAAGGGCACCCGTCCGTTGCTGAAAACCGCCAATCCGCGCGCGACACTTGCCGAATTGCTGGAGGCGCGCGCGCCCCATTACGCGCAGGCTGATCTGGTGGTTCAGGTCATGCCGGGATATGCCATTGCCGATACAGCGCGCGCCGTGGTGGCGGCGCTTGCGGAACGCACCGATGTGCTGGAGGGGGCCGCGAGATGAATGCGGAACGAGTGCATGTGAACCTGGGCGCGCGGTCCTATGATGTGGTGATCGGGCAGGGGCTGATGGCGCAGGCGGGTGCGCTTGTGGCCCCGCTGCTGGCGCGCCCGCGCGTATCGGTCCTGACCGAAACCCGCGTGGGGGCCGCGCATCTGGACGCGCTGGCCACGGGGCTTGCCGCAAAGGGCGTGGCAATGCAGGCCCATGCGCTGTCGCCGGGCGAGGCGACCAAGGGCTGGGACGGGCTGCGCGAGGCCGTCGAATGGCTGCTGGATATGCAGGTCGAGCGCGGCGATGTGGTGGTGGCGCTGGGGGGCGGGGTGATCGGCGATCTGGTGGGGTTTGCGAGTGCGATCCTGCGCCGGGGCGTGCGGTTCGTGCAGGTGCCGACCTCGCTTCTGGCGCAGGTGGACAGTTCGGTGGGCGGCAAGACCGGGATCAACACGCGCCATGGCAAGAATCTGGTGGGCGCGTTCCATCAGCCCAGCCTTGTGCTGGCCGATATCGACCTGCTGGACACGCTGCCCGAGCGCGATTTTCTGGCAGGCTATGGCGAGGTGGTGAAATACGGGCTGCTGGGGGATGCGGGATTCTTCGACTGGCTGGAGGCGAATGGCCCCGCGCTGGCGCGCGGGGACACGGCCCTGCGGCAAAGGGCTGTGCGCCGGTCGGTCGAGATGAAGGCCGGGATCGTCGCGCGGGATGAAACGGAAGCAGGCGAGCGTGCGCTGTTGAATCTGGGCCATACCTTCTGCCACGCGCTCGAGGCAGCGACAGGCTATTCCGGCCGTCTGCTGCATGGCGAAGGGGTGGCGATCGGCTGCGCGCTGGCCTTTGATCTGTCCGCGCGCATGGGGCTGTGCGCGCAGGAAACCCCGTCGCGCGTGCGCGCGCATTTGCGTGCGATGGGTATGGCGGCCGAACTGCGCGATATTCCGGGCGAATTGCCCGGTGCCGATGCGCTGATTGCGCTGATGGCGCAGGACAAGAAAGTGCAGGACGGGCGGCTGCGCTTCATCCTGGCG
>REDZ01000115.1 GCA_007695345.1 Paracoccaceae bacterium
GGCAGGATGATCGGCACGGTCACGCGCCAGAACACCCACCAGCCGTTCTCGCCCAGATCAGCGGCGGCTTCTTCCATTGCGGCGTCATAGCCTTCGAACCGGGGCAGCAGGGTCGCGATGGCGAAGGGCAGACAGATGATGATATGCCCCGCCGCAATGGTGTAAAGCGATAGCGGAATGCTGAGCGCGCTGACCATCAGCAAGAGCGCCACGCCAAAGATGATCGGCGGCACCACCAGCGGCAGCAGGATGAACCCCAGAATCGGCCCCTTGCCGGGAATGCGGTAGCGCGCCAGCGCCTTGGCCGCGAAAATGCCCAAAGCGGTCGAGACGACCGCGACCGACGCCGCCACCCGAACGCTGTTTTCCAGCGCGCGCAGAACGGCCGTGCGCTCGAACAACTCGGCATACCAGCGCAAGGTCCACCCCTCGATCGGGAAGCGGATATATAGACCGGAACTGAAGGAAAACAGCGGAATGAACAGGATCGGGACATACAGAAGCGCCATGAAGAACAGCGCATAAAGCTGCAGCGCCCGGTTGGGTTTGTGGAATTCGTGGCGCTTGATCATCTTGCCCACCTGCGCAAGGCCCACATCAGACCAAGGAAAATCAGACCCACCAATGTGATGGCAAGGATCATCGTGATCGCCAGCGCCGCACCCATCGGCCAGTTATTCACGGTGCCGAACTGCAACTGCACCAGATTGCCGATCATCTGCGCATTCGGCCCGCCCACCAGCGCGGGCGTGACGTAATCCCCCACGGTGGGGATGAACATCAGAAAGGTGCCTGCAATCACCCCTGGCATCGACAGCGGCAGGATCACCCGGAAGAAGCGCATCACCGGCCCCTCGCCCAGATCGGCCGAAGCCTCAAGCACCGATTTGTCGATCTTCTCGAGCGAGACATAGATCGGCAGCAGCGCGAACGCCGCCCAGGCATGGGCCAGCGTGATGATGACCGCCGTGCGGCTGTAGAGAAGCGCCTGCAGCGGCTCGGCGATCAGACCCAGTTCCATCAAGCCCGAATTGATCACCCCTTCATACCCCAGGATCACCCGCCAGGCGAAGACGCGCAGCAGATAGCTGGTCCAGAAAGGCAATGTGATGATGATCAGCCAGACCAGCTTGTTGCGATGCACATGGAAGGCCAGGAAATAGGCCATAGGATATGCCAGCACGACCGTCAGCAATGTGGCCGCCATCGCCATGCCCAGCGAGCGCAGCAGCAGCGTGGTATAGAGCGGCTCCGACAGGATGGTGGCGTAATTCCCCACTGACCAGTCATCCGTATAGTCAAAACCGATCTGCGACCAGAAACTCATCGCACTCATCAGCGCGAAGGGCACAACAACCGTGACGCCAAGGATCACCAGTGTCGGCGCCAGCAGCGCCAGACCGCGCAGGTTCTCGAACCGGGCGAACAGGCGACGGGAGCTTGGAGTCCCCCGCCTCGCACCTTGCGCGCCAAGACCGTCTGATGATTGGGTAAGTGCCATCTGTCCAGTCCGCCTGCCCTGCTCGGAACCTGTCAACTCCAGCCTCAGAACCCGGCCTTGATCTGCTCATAAAGCGTGTTCATCCGCGACGACCATTCGGGCGGCTGCGGGATGGACCTGTGCCCGGCATCGAGAATATCCATCGGATCACGCGAGAGTGTCAGTGCTGCAAGGTCCTCATCATCGAACAGGTCCAGCACGCGCGCATTCGCGTGGCCATAGCCATAATCGCCGGTCAGAAACTCGCCTGCCGACACGCTCAGCAGCGCGTCCAACGCGTCATAGGCGCGGTCGGGGCTGGGCGCATCCTTGTGCAGCATGAACCCGCAAACCCATGTCAGCGCCCCCTCTTTCGGCT
Organism: Paracoccaceae bacterium; assembly: GCA_007695345.1. GTDB lineage: Bacteria > Pseudomonadota > Alphaproteobacteria > Rhodobacterales > Rhodobacteraceae > Roseinatronobacter. The sequence continues at coordinate 1,860 of REDZ01000115.1, forward strand.
GGGCAAAGCGCACTGGCACGTCCTCGAATGTCAGTTCCACCGCCGAGCTGTTCCATGTCATCGCGGCGACCATCTCGCCTGCCGCCAGCGCCTGGTTCAGCGACGATGTATCATCCGTATAGGTCCGCACCAGCGGGCGCTGTTCGCGCAGTACTGCGGCGATGGCCTCGAACGCATCATCCGTATGTATCTCGTCAAAGGGCACGCCGGCCTTGATCGCGGCGCACCACCAGGCGTCATCGCCCGTTGCCAGCATCCCGATCCGGCCTGCATAGCGCTCATCCCACAGGATATCCCAGCTTTCCTCGCCCTCCAGATCATACAGATCGGTCCGATATGTGATCGAGGTCTGCCCCCAGTCGAACGGTACCTGCCAGACACCGCCCTCGGCCTCTTCCAGATTGTGCGGCGCGTCATAAAGGCTGGGGATCACATCGGGCCAGTTCGACAGGCGCGATATGTCGATGGGCTGAAACAGCCCGGTCGAGCGCCAGCGCGGGATATCGCCCATGCACGGGTGGATCAGATCGGTCACGAATCCCGACCGCAAACGGGTCAGCCCGTCCTCTGGCGCGCCGAAAATGGCGAAATCGGGCATGTCGCCATGCGTGTCGATATAGTCCTGATACAGCTCCGGCACATCGAACCCACCCCAGGTAAACACGGTCGCATGACCGTTATCCGACGCCATCGCACGGCGCGGGAAGGGAGAACTCATGACCGGCACGATGCCAGCGGCCAGCAATGTGCGCGTAAAGTCCCGGCGGCTTAGCCTGCCCTGCCTTGCACTGCGGATCATCTTGTTGACATTCATGGTGCACGCGTCTCCCTGTCTGGTTCTGAGTTGCTTGTCGTGTGCCTGTTATGTCGCATTCCTGCGCGACGCATTATGAATGTATATTCAGTCAGTAAATGCGCTCCTGCGTCAGGTGTCAACTGCTGCGCTGCCAGTCGGGCCCGAAAACGACGCCCCTGATCGTTGTTTCATCCTTTTGAGCACCTGTTGCGCAGCTTTTCGACCTGACTTGATCGCGCCATGCGCGGTGCCGAAAGACCGCGGCGATGCGGCTTCCCCGGCAAAGGTCAGCGCGCCGCCCCAATCCGACCCGGCCAGCGCCTTGCGCGTCCGGCGGCGTGCGCCGACCCCATTGAAGGAATAGCTGCCACAGGCAAGCGGGTCCTGCCCCCAGCGTGTGATCTGTGCATCAATCGGCGCCGGGAAATCTGACCCGAACATGCCCCTCAGCGCCTCGAATGCGGCGGCCACGGTGTCCGCATCATCCAGGTTTTCAATCTCGGCACCCTGCGCCCCGGCATTGAATCCCAGCAGCACCGGCGCGCCTGCAACATGCGCAAAATCGATCCATTCAGCCCATTCCCCTGCGCGCGGGCCAGACCATTGCAACCAGTCATGGCCGATATCCCATGCGATCCGGTCAAAGCGCAGATAGCATTTGTTCAGTAGTCCCATGCGCAGCGTCCCGATGGCCTGTTCCCTGCGCCGCTCCAGCGGAGCATCAAAGGCAATTCCGCCCGAGTGCAGCACGCCCAGCGGCACAGTGAGGATGACATGCCCGGCATGGAGGGTGCTGCCATCATCCAGCCGGATGTCCACTCCCCCGGCCTGCGGCCCCAATGCGCGGACCCTTGCGCCAAAGGTCACCGGCACGTCCTTTTGCAGCACTGGCAGCACCTGGTCGAACCCGTCGGGAAACAGCACATCTGCGCCCGCGATGTCCTTGTCATCATCGTAATACCAGCCCGAGAGCAGCTCCCAATCCGCCGCATATTCATGCTCGATGGAGGTATTGATCCATTTGCGCAGTATCTCGCGATCCTGCGCGGAGGCATCCTGCCAGCAGCGCGACTGGCGCACGGCATCGGCCAGCGACATGTCGGTTTCGGCACCCTCGATCTCGTCGCGGATACGTTTCAGCATGCGCCGGGCGGGTTTGACCACGGCGCGCGGGTCCAGCACTCTCCCGTCCTGTCCCAGCCAGCGCGAGCTGCCATAGCTGGTGATGACACGCCGCGCGCCCGCCTTGTCGGCAATCGTCGTGATCGGGTTCTTGTCGATGCCGTGCACCCAGGTTGCCCCCAGATCCACAGCCAGATCGGGCCAGATGCGCGAGGTCCAGATCCGCCCGCCGGGCCGGTCGCGCGCCTCAAGCACCTGCACCCGCCCGCCCTGTGCCGCGATCCGTTGTGCAGCGGCCAGACCGGCCAGACCGGCCCCGATGACAACCACTTCATTTTCGGATCGCATATACATCACGACAATGTCCTTGGCAAAGGTGTAGCTTGCGGGCTCGGTTCCGCATTCTGCGGGGGCAGCCCGTCACGGTCGGCAGTATCTGATGCCGCTCTTTGGTGCAGGCCGCGCAATCCGGCTCACCTAGAATGCATAGGTCAGGCCCAGAACGACATCGCTTGTTCTGACGATCGAATTCGAGTCGTGATAATCGAGGCTCACGCGGACCGAGTCCGTGACAAAGTAATCGACGCCGACATTCCAGTAGGTGACGGCCGAGGGCGCATCATTGCGGCTGAAAGGGTCATCCGGATCGGGGTCGAAATTTCCCTGATTGCGACCGACCATCGCGCGCAGACCGATTTCATCCATCGGATAGACAGCCATGGTCGCGCGGATATTCGTGTTACCGCTTTCGGGGTTCCACGTCACACGCGACCCAACTTCGACCATGTCACTGACATCATAGCGCGCGCCCAGATACAGCAACCCGCAGCAATCCCCGGAATCGTCATAGAAGTACCGCTCATACCCGACATCGACCGACAGTCCGAAATCTGTGTCGTATTCCCATCCGGCGAAAAGACCCAGTTCGATCGAGTCGTCAATCTCGATGGGAAAACCGAAGTAGTAATCCGTCCACTGCTCGGAAAAGGCGACATTGGACAGGAATATCCCCGCATAGAAGCCTGATGAGTGATAGGCATACCCCTCGAATTGCAGCGCGGGTCTGCGCCCGGTCTGGGACTCGCCCGATGCGACATAGTCTGACAAAAGGCTCACCTCACCGCCGAAACCGATATCCATTGCAGAGGCCGCACTCGTCGAAACACCCAATGCCGTTGCGAGTGCAAAGATCTTCTTCGTCGTCATGTTACCATCCCCCGGTAAGCGCCCTGATTCTAAATGAACGTTCATTCATTCAAGAAAGCCACGCGCGTTCTCTTGCGTCAAGGAAAAATTACCGCATCAAATGTCTTTCGGGTTGGGTGTCAGAAAAGCGCTGCATCATTGGGCATGGCGGCGCAATCGGGGCTGAGGCCCCGGAGATGCGCGCGACAGACTGAAGGAAACCCTTGCGTCGCCGGGCCAGCCAGCGCGCAACATACATGCAGATCGGTCACATTCTCTACCGCCCAGTGCCGGATACAACCAACCAAACCAGATGCCTGCTGTACGTGCGATCCGTCATCTGCGCGCGAACCTGGCGCCGCTGGCAACAGCGCACTGTCAGAACGTGAACCCCAGTTTGACAGAGCCGACAATCTGCGTCCGGGATTGCCGGGTGAATTCCGGGCTGAGCCATGTCGCGCCGTAGAATGCCCTTGCCCGCTTGCCCCGCCATGACAGCCCGACGCGCACGCGGTGCCGGTCTTGCCGCAATTGATCGCCGGGCAGCAGCACGCTTTGCCCGATATAAGCCGCATCCGCCCCCGCGATCAGGCTCAGGCCGCGCGCGCTGTCACCAGCGGTGTAGAGTTGCCCGACACTCGGGTCGCGGAACACGAACCCCTCGCGCCCGAAATCCCCGATTATCATGTCAGCTCCCACGCGCACCAGCCACTCCACCCCGATCTGCCATTCGGCAAAGGGGCGCAGGCGCATATTGTCGGAAAGCCGGGTCTGCCAGGCCAGATCGCCGCTGAGTGTGGGGTGAAACCCGTCCGCGATCTGCGCGTCCAGAACAGCGTCCGAGGGCAAGGGCAGTCCTACCAGCCGGTGCGTCCGGGTCTGTAGCTGGTCCAGCCGGGTCTGCGGCCCTGTCACGACCAGATCAAGGCCCAGCCGACCCTCGACCGCCTGCTGGCGAAAATGTGTATGCAGCCCTGCCGACAGCATCCCGGCATAGCGCCGGTCATCCGGGTCCGGGTTGGTCAGGCTTTCCGGCGTGATCAACTCACTGCGCAGCCGCAGCTCAACCACCTCACCGGGCCTGCGCTGCGCCCTGTCCAGCCCTGCGCGGTCCCAGAGGAAACTCAGGCTGTAGGCCCCGGTGCGCCACCGGTCATTCCCGTCCCCGAACAGGTCATTGCTGAACAACCGTCCCTGCCCGACATATTCGTAGCCTTGGGCGAATGCAGGATTTCCCTGCAAACTCAGGTGGATAGATATTGCGATGGTGGACAGGAATGTCCAAATCCGAAACGACATGCCGAAAAGACCCTGAATGCTGTGCCGTAGCCGTGGAAACCTACACGGCCACAACCCAGAGAATGAGGCTTTTTTCAGGAAACAGCCACGATCCGGGTGCCCTGTTGAAAACATGCATCGGCCCCATGATCGGGCGATCTCCCGTATTTTATCTAATCACATGGAATTACACGACTCTCACAGCTACGCGAGCATCTCTGGACATTGGCGCCTGTTGCCCCACATCTGTGGCATGACGCAGGACCGGAACTCCGCGTCTTCTATGTTACTGTCCCTCGTTCCGCACCTGGCGCCCGGCAAATTGCCGGGCGCTCTTTTCGACTTGCACAACCGCCGGCACAGCGGCACGATCCACCCATGACACGGCCTGACGACAGCACCCTGCGCAAGATTATCTCTAGCACACGCGTGATCGCGGTGGTGGGTGTGTCGCCCAATCCGGTGCGACCCAGCTACTATGTCGCGCGGTATCTCAAGCTGAAAGGGTTTCGTATCGTTCCCGTGAACCCCGGACATGCCGGATCGAGCATTCTGGGCGAGCAGGTCCATGCCAGCCTGTCCGATTGCCCCGAGGATGTCGATATGGTCGATATTTTTCGCCGGTCCGAGGCCGTGCCCCCCATCGTGGATGAAGCGCTGGCCCATCTGCCGAAATTGCGCACCATCTGGATGCAGATCGGCGTCGAGCACCCGGACGCAGCGGCAAAGGCCGAGGCGAAAGGCATCCGCGTGGTCCAGAACCTGTGCCCCAAGATGGAATATCAGCGGCTCTATGGCGAGTTGCGCATGGGCGGCATCAATACGGGCATCATCTCGTCCCGGCTCTAGCGTCCGAATTCCACGATCATCGCGCCCAGCGCAATCATCACCATCAGCGCCAACTTGCGCGGGCCGACACGTTCTTTCAGGATGAACCAGCCAATCAGGGCGGCGAAGACGGTCGATGTCTCGCGCAGGATCGCGGCCTCGCCGACCTTGCCGACCAGGGTGGCCACCATGACGGCCCCGAAACTGACATAGCCGATCAGTGCGCCCGCGAACCCGCGCACCATCAGCGGGCGCAGCACCGGGGGGTGCGCCATGCGCCGATAGCGCCAGGCCGCAAGGATCGCGAAATCGATCGACGAGAGGAAAAAGAACCACGCCACAAAGCCCAGCGGGTCGCCCGACAGCCGGATCGCCCAGGCGTCATAGGTCGTATAAAGCGCCACTGTCACGCCCCCGACCAGCGCCCAGAGCAGCCCGATCTTGAGCGCGCGCAGGTCGATCTTTTCCTCGGACAGGTTGCGCAGCGCCAGCAGCAATATGCCCCCCGACAGACAGGCCACGCCCACCCATTGCAGCGCCGTGTAACGCTCGCCAAAGATGATCATGGCCGCAAAGATCGTGATCAGCGGACCGGTGCCGCGCACGACGGGATAGACGACCGTAAAGGCCGCGCGTTCATAGGCCAGCGCCATGGCCAGTTTGTACAGGAAGTGAATCACCACCACGCCGGCCAGCACGGGCCACATGAAGGGCGCGGGCGGGCCGAAATAGAACAGCGCCAGGGGCCCTGCGATCAGCACCAGCCAGAAATCGATGGCGCCGCGCGTGAGCCACGGATCATGCAGCCCCTTCTGCAGTGCCCCGAATATCGCATGGGCCAGGGCCGCGATCAGCGCCAGCAGTGTGGCTAGCCGTGCACCTTCTGCGGTGCCCGCGACCGAAAGCAGCCATTCATTCATGTGGCGACCTGCCTGATTACTTAACATGTGTCCTGTATCGGACGCCATGCACAACCACAAGGGCGCTTAGCGCGGACGCGATGCTTTCTCTGCCACGCCGGACACGCCTTCGCGCCGGGCCAGTTCGGCCTCGATCTCGGCCAGCGTGACGCCACGCGCGGCGCACATGACCAGCAGATGATACAGGACATCCGCCGCCTCGGATGTCAGGCGGTCGCGGTCACCGCGCACCGCCTCGATCACGGCCTCGATGGCCTCTTCGCCGAACTTCTCGGCGCATTTTTCCGGTCCCCTGGCCAGAAGCCTTGCGGTCCAGCTGCTTTCTGGGTCGGCATCGGCGCGTGCCGCGATTGTGGCGGCAATCCGTGCAATGGGATGATCGGGCGCGCTCATGTCATCCTCACGGGGATACCTGCTGCCGCCATATGGGCCTTGGCCTCACCGATCGTGAACTCGCCGAAATGAAAGATCGAGGCCGCCAGCACCGCCGAGGCGCCTGCGACCGTCACGCCTTCGACCAGATGATCGAGCGTCCCGACCCCGCCCGAGGCGATGACCGGAATGCCCACCGCATCCACAATCGCACGCGTCAGCGGCAGGTTGAAACCCGCACGCGTGCCGTCCCGGTCCATCGAGGTCAGCAGGATCTCTCCTGCCCCCTTGGCCGCGACCATGCGCGCGAATTGCACCGCATCGACGCCTGTGGGCCTGCGCCCGCCATGGGTGAAAATCTCCCACTTGCCGGGGCTGACAGTCTTGGCGTCAATCGCCACGACAATGCACTGACTGCCGAACCGGTCCGCTGCGCGCGACACCACATCCGGGTCAGCGACAGCAGCGGAATTGAACGATACCTTGTCCGCGCCGGCCAGAAGCAGCGCGCGCACATCCTCGACACTGCGCACGCCCCCGCCCACTGTCAGCGGCATGAAACAGTTTTCCGCCGTGCGGGTCACCAGATCGAACATGGTGCCCCGGTTTTCATGCGTGGCATGGATGTCCAGAAAGCACAACTCATCCGCGCCTGCCGCGTCATAGGCCTTGGCGGCCTCGACCGGGTCGCCCGCGTCGCGCAGGTCCACGAAATTCACGCCCTTGACCACGCGGCCATCGGCGACATCCAGACAGGGAATGATACGGGTCTTGAGCATGCCCCCTCTTAGCGCCCGTCAGGCGGGGCGAAAAGCCCCATCTGCGTCGCGCGATCAATCGCGAAAGGTCCGCGCGGCCAGCGCGATCCGTGCAACCGCCGTGATCAGGCACAGTATGCCGAAGCCCCATGCCAGCGGCACGAACCACCCCGGCAACAGGCACAGCAGCAGGAAAAAGGCAATCGTCTCGGTCCCTTCCAACAGGCCCGAAGTGAAGTAGAGCGATTTCGTCCCATGCGCCCCACTGCGCAGCCCCTTCTTCTCGGCAAGGATGGCAAAGCCCAGAAAAGACCCTGCATTCACGTAGAAGCTGAGCAGCAGGAACGCGCCCGCCACCCCATGCGCGCCAGGGTCCAGCACGACAAAGGCCAGTGGGATCGCCGCGTAGAAGACATAGTCGCAGGTGATGTCCAGATAGCCGCCGAAATCGGTCACGCCATTGGCGCGCGCCACGGCCCCGTCCAGCCCGTCAGCCAGGCGCGAGGCCAGGATCAGCAGGATCGCCAGCAGGAAATAGCCCGCAGCAATCGCCCCTGCCGCCGCCAGCCCGATGACCAGCCCCACCAATGTCACAGCATTGGCCTGCATTCCAAGCCGCGCGGCATGGCCACCGATCAGATTCAGCGGCGGGTCGATATAGGGGCGCAGATGGCGGTCCAGCATGGCGGCGCTTCCCTCAGGGTGATGTCTGTTATACGCGGCGGGACCGCGATCGTTTCACTCTTTCCCGACCTGCGACGGGACAATGGGTGCAGCCTTTTTTGCGAAACTGCGCTGCCCGTCGGGTCAGTTGGTCTTGCCTCTGGGCACAAAAGGCAGCGGCAACACCGGCACGCCGTCATCGATCAGGGCCTTGGCCTCTTCCGGGCGGGCCTCGCCATAGATTGCGCGATCGGGGATGTCGCCCAGATACATCGCCCGCGCCTCGCTTGCAAAGCGCGTGCCGACATAGTCCGAGCGCGCCTCGATCTCGGCGCGCAGGCGGCGGATCTTGTCGGCCATGTCATCGGGTTTGGCAGGGGGCTTTGCGGTGGTCTTTTCCGTCGCTTTCGCGACCGAGGGGGCCATCAGCGCCTTTTCGACCTCGGTGCTGCCGCAGACAGGACATGCGACCATGTCGCGCGCCTTCAGCGCGTCAAAGGCCGACCCCGACTGGAACCAGCTTTCGAACTCGTGGGAATGACTGCACCGCAGCGTGAATTTGATCATGTCAGCGTCTTACCACCGGAGATCTCCGATGTAACGACTGAAGCGCCCAAATCAAGATGATCCTGCGCCTCAGCCCTCGGCAGTCGTCGTGCGTATCCGGGCATCTGCCGCGATCACCAGCGGGTCGAGCCCCGCGCCGCCGGCATCAACATGGGCATGAAGCTGGTCGCGCATGCGCGGTTCCCAGAAATCGCTCAGATGCTGGGCGATCTTTTCAGCCGCGTCATCGCCCGGCTGCGTCTTGAAGAATATGGCGATCTGATTGGCCATGCGGACCATTTTTTCAGGCGACATCAGGAACCTCGGATGAAATGCGATGCGGATGACAGAAGATATCGAAGCCCCCGCCACGGGCAAAACCGGCCAGCGTCATACCCGCGCCATCGGCCAACCGCAACGCATGGGCCGTGGGCGCAGAGACGGCCGCGATGATCGCACACCCCGCCACGGCACTTTTCTGCACCAGTTCGACCGACAGGCGGCTGGTCAGGATGAACGCCCCCTGCGCCGGGTCCTGCCCGCTGCGCCACAGCGCGCCGATCAGCTTGTCGAGCGCATTGTGCCGCCCGACATCCTCGCGCGCGGCAACCAACCCCCGGTTCGGCATCAGAAAGCCCGCCGCATGTACAGCGCGCGTGCGGTCATGCAGCGGCTGATGGGCGGCCAGCGCATCCGCGGCCCCGGCAATCTCGGAGCGGGTGAAAACCGGCCCGTCGCCGCCCACCTGCGGCACAGCCCGCGCTGCCTGTTCCAGCGAATCGATCCCGCACAGCCCGCACCCGACCGGCCCTGCCATGAAACGCCGCCGCGCCGCCAACGCCTCGGCCCGGTCGGCGCGCAGCCAGAACCGCGCCTCGATCCCCGCATCATGCTCTGCCACCTCGAAGCGGTCGATCTGCTCGGGCGTGGTGATCACGCCCTCGCTCAGCGCGAAGCCATGGGCGAAATCGGCAATATCGCCGGGGCTGGCCATCATCACGGCCAGCGTGGTGCCGTCAAAGACCAGCGCGACCGGCACTTCCTCCGGCAGGGCGCGGGTGATCCTGCGTATGCCATCAGGCTGCACTGACAGCCCGGCCATGCTGCGCGATGGGGGAAAGCCCTGCCCCATCACTCTGCCGCGGGCAGGATGCGCCGCGCGTTGGCTGCCTGCGCGGCGTAATCCTCCTGCCATTCGCTCGGCCCGTTCGACAGGCTGACCTGTACCGCCGTCACCTTGTATTCGGGGCAGTTCGTGGCCCAGTCCGAATAATCGGTTGTGATGACATTGGCCTGCGTATCGGGGTGGTGGAAGGTGGTATAGACCACACCTGGACTGACGCGATCGGTGATCTGCGCGCGCAGCGATGTCTCTCCCGACCGGCTGGCCAGACGCACCCAGTCGCCATCGGCCACGCCCCGCACCTCGGCGTCATGGGGGTGGATTTCCAGCACATCCTCGGCATGCCAGATCACATTGTCGGTCCGCCGGGTCTGTGCACCAACATTATACTGGCTGAGGATCCGCCCCGTGGTCAGCAAGAGCGGAAAGCGCGGGCCGCTGCGTTCATCGGTCGCCACATATTCGGTCACGATGAACCGCCCCTTGCCGCGCACGAACCCCTCGACATGCATCAGCGGCGTCCCCTCGGGCGAGGCATCGTTCACCGGCCACTGGACGGATCCCTTTTCCTCCAGCAGCGCATAATCGACACCTGCGAAAGAGGGGGTGGTCAGCGCAATTTCCTCCATGATCTGGGCAGGGTGGGTGTAGCCCCAGTCTGCCCCCATGGCCTTGGCCAGCATCTGTGTGATCTCCCAGTCGGCATAGCCATTGCGTGGCGGGATCACGCGGCGCACCCGGTTGATGCGCCGCTCGGCATTGGTGAAGGTGCCGTCCTTTTCCAGAAAGGTCGAGCCCGGCAGAAAGACATGCGCGTAATTCGCCGTCTCATTCAGGAAAAGGTCATGGACGATGACACAATCCATCGCCGCCAGACCGGCCGCGACATGCTTGGTATCGGGGTCCGATTGCAGGATATCCTCGCCCTGACAATACAGCCCCTTGAAGCTGCCATCCACGGCCGCATCCAGCATGTTGGGAATGCGCAGGCCGGGCTCGGGGTCGATCTCGACCCCCCAGAGCTGCTCATAGACCGCGCGCGCCTCGGCCCCTTTCACATGACGATAGCCCGGCAGTTCATGCGGAAAGGACCCCATGTCGCAGGCCCCCTGCACGTTATTCTGCCCGCGCAGCGGGTTCACGCCGACACCGGGTCGCCCGATATTGCCGGTCAGCATGGCCAGATTCGCAATCCCCATCACAGTGGTGGAGCCCTGGCTGTGCTCGGTCACGCCCAGCCCGTAATAGATCGCGCCATTCCCGCCGGTCGCAAACAGCCGCGCGGCCTCGCGCAGGCTGGTAGCCGGTACCCCTGTCAGCATCTCGGTCGCCTCGGGGCTGTGGCGGGGGTCGCTGATGAAGTCGGCGTAATGCTGGAACTCGTCCCAGTCGCAGCGGGTGCGGATGAATTCCTCATCCATCAGCCCCTCGGTCACGATCACATGCGCCATCGCGCTGACCACGGCGACATTGGTGCCGGGGCGCAACGGCAGATGATTCGCCGCCTGAACATGCGGCGATTTCACCAGATCGATCCGCCGCGGGTCGATGACGATCAGCTTTGCCCCTGCGCGCAGACGCTTTTTCAGGCGGCTGGCAAAGACCGGGTGGCCATCGGTCGGGTTCGCGCCAATCACGATCACCACATCTGTCTGTTCGACCGAATCGAAATCCTGCGTCCCGGCGCTGGTGCCGAAGGTTTGCCCCAGCCCATAGCCCGTGGGCGAATGGCACACCCGCGCGCAGGTGTCGGTATTGTTGTTGCCAAAGACCGCGCGGGCCAGCTTCTGCACCAGATAGGTTTCCTCGTTTGTGCAGCGGCTGGAGGTGATGACCCCCACGGATTTGCGGCCATGACGCGCCTGTATGCCGCGCAGGCGCGCGGCGGCAAAGGACAGCGCCTCGTCCCATTCGACCTCGCGCCAGGGCTGGTCGATGCGCTCGCGGATCAGCGGTTTCAGGATGCGGTCCTGATGATGCGCATAGCCATAGGCAAAACGGCCCTTGACGCAGCTATGCCCGCGATTGGCCTTGCCGTGCTTGTAGGGCACCATGCGCACCAGTTCATCGCCGTTCATCTCGGCCTTGAAGGAACAGCCCACCCCGCAATAGGCGCAGGTCGTCACCACCGCCCGGTCCGGCGTGCCAAGCTCGATCACCGATTTCTCCTGCAAGGTCGCCGTCGGGCAGGCCTGCACGCAGGCGCCGCAGGACACGCAATCCGAGGTCAGGAAATCATCGCCCGCACCCCCGGCCGACACACGGCTGTCAAACCCGCGCCCTTCAATCGTCAGCGCAAAGGTGCCCTGCACTTCCTCGCAGGCGCGCACACAGCGCGAACAGACGATGCATTTGCTGGGGTCATAGGTGAAATAGGGGTTGCTGTCATCCTTTGGCAGCCATTCGGGATTGGCCGCGCCGCTGGTGTCACGGGCCTCGAAATGATTGGCCAGCCCCGCCCCCTCGGGCGCGGAGTAGCGCACATCGCGCAGCCCGACCATGCCCGCCATGTCCTGCAACTCGCAATCACCATTGGCCGCACAGGTCAGGCAATCCAGCGGATGATCCGAGATATACAATTCCATCACCCCGCGCCGGACCTTGCGCACCCGGTCCGATCCCGTGCGCACCTCCATCCCCTCGGCCACAGGCGTCGTGCAGGACGCAGGCGTGCCCCGCCGCCCCGCGATCTCGACCACGCATAGACGGCAGGACCCGAACGCCTCGACACTGTCGGTCGCACACAGCTTGGGCACCTGAATGCCCGCCTCCATCGCCGCGCGCATCACGCTGGTGCCTTCGGGCACTGTCACCGGCACCCCGTCAATCGTCAGCGTCACAGGCGCGCCGCTCCGCGCAGGTGTGCCCATATCGCGCTCGCGCACCGGAATGATGAAATCCTTCATCGCGCCACCTTCTGCTTCATCTTGCCAAAAATACTCCGGGGGTGTGGGGGCAACGGCCCCCCGCACCCCGCGCCCCTGCCGGTGACTCGCAAGGAACTCATTACGCAGCCTCCCGCCGGGGCAGCGCCTCATCCGCGAAATGATCCAGCACCGATTCCACCGGCAGCGGGGTCAACCCGCCCAGCGCGCAAAGCGATCCGTCCTTCATCGTCTCGCACAGATCGCGCAGCAGCGGCACGGCCTCGCCATCCCCCTGGCGGATGCGGTCGATCGTCTCGACCCCGCGCACGGCCCCGATCCGGCAGGGGGTGCATTTGCCGCAGGATTCGATCGCGCAGAATTCCATCGCGAAGCGGGCCATGGACATCATGTCGGCCGTGTCGTCAAACACCACCATCCCCGCATGTCCCAGCAGACCGCCCTTGGCATCGAGTTCCTCATAGCCCAGCGGCGCATCGAATTTGGACGCAGGCAGATAGGCCCCCAGCGGCCCGCCCACCTGCACGGCCTTGACCGGGCGGCCGCTGGCTGTGCCGCCGGCCAGCCCCTCGACCACCTCGCCCAGGGTGATGCCGAATGCCGTCTCGAACAGCCCGCCGCGCGCGACATTGCCCGCGATCTGCAGCGTCACCGTCCCGCGCGACCGGCCAAGCCCGAAATCGGCGTAATGCTGCGCGCCCTTCTCGAAGATCACCGGCACAGTCGCAAGGCTGATGACATTGTTCACCACCGTGGGGCGGCCCAGAAACCCCTCCAGCGCGGGCAGGGGCGGTTTGGCACGCACCACCCCGCGCTTGCCCTCGAGCGAGTTCAGCAGCGACGTTTCCTCGCCGCATACATAGGCCCCTGCGCCCACGCGGATCTCCATATCGAACGCGCGGCCCGACCCCAGCACATCCGCCCCCAGCACCCGCTCCTTGCGCGCGATCTCGACTGCGCGGCGCATCACGCGGATCGCATCGGGGTATTCCGAGCGCAAATAGACGTAGCCGCGGGTCGCGCCCACACCCAGCCCCGCAATCACCATCCCCTCGATCAAGGTGAAGGGATCGCCTTCCATCAGCATCCGGTCGGCAAAAGTGCCGCTGTCGCCCTCATCGGCATTGCAGACGATGTATTTCTGCGGCGCCTGCGCCTCATGCACGGTTTTCCACTTGATCCCCGTGGGAAAGCCCGCGCCGCCGCGCCCGCGCAGACCGGATGCGGTGACCTCTTCAACAATCGCGGCGCCGGTCATGCCCAGCGCCCGGCGCAGCCCCGCCAGCCCGCCATGCGCAACATAATCCTCCAGGCTCAACGGGTCGATCACGCCCACGCGGGCAAAGGTCAGCCGCGTCTGGCGTGCCATCCAGTCAAGTTCCTCGACCGGCCCAAGCGCCTTCTGGCTGGTCCCGTCAAGGATCGCGCCCGCATCCTCGGGCGCGGCGGGGCCGTAGCCATGGCGCAGGCCATCGATCTCGACCTCGACCAATGGCTCCAGCCAGATCATCCCGCGCGTGCCGGTGCGCACCAGCTCCAGCGCGATGCCCGCGTCACGCGCGGCGGCGTGCAGGGCCGCGACGACTGCTTCCGCGCCAAGCGCCTTGGCGGCGCTGTCCATGGGGACATAGACCTTCATGCGCCCGCCTCCGCCAGCAGGGTGGTCATCCTTGCGTCATCCACGCGGCCCAGCACACGATCATCCAGCATCGCGGCCGGCGCGCAGGCGCATAGCCCAAGGCAATAGACCGGCTCGACCGTGACAGCGCCGTTGCGCGTGGTGCCATGCCACTCCAATCCCAGCCGCTTCAGCGTCGCGTCGGCCAATGCCGCGCCGCCCACGGCCTGACAGGCCTCTGCCCGGCAGATTTTCAGCACATGGCGCCCGGCGGGCTGGCTGCGGAAATCATGGTAGAAGCTGATCACCCCGTGCAGCTCTGCGCGGCTGATATTCAGCGCCTCGGCGATCACGCGATGGGCCGTTTCGGGAATATGGCCGAATGCGTCCTGCACCGCGTGCAACATGGGCAGCAACGGCCCTTCGGCATTCCGGTAGGGCGCGATGATCGCTTCGATTTCGTCGGATGCGGGCAGGGGTGGCGACATGGGCGGCCTCTTGCGGTTTTGCGCATAGCTTAACCAGATCACGCCATATGAAATCAATATTGAATTTCAGTCAATCGATAGACATTGCCTATCTAAACAGCGCGCTCTCTGCCCTAGCCAAACCAGTGCAAGCGCGGTATCTGTTGGCGGGTCGCGCCATTGCACAGAGGGTTCGAATTGGACGCCGCATCTGCTTCTATATTTTATGAAATCGCGCTGCTTGTGCTGCTGGCCGCCGGGGTCGGGTTTCTGGGCCTGTTGCTGCGTCAACCGCTGGTCGTGGCCTTTATCGCCGTGGGCGTGCTGGCCGGGCCGGATGCGCTGGGGCTGGTCTCATCTGTCGAGTTTATCGAGACGCTGAGCCAGATTTCGATTGCTGTGCTCCTGTTTCTGGTGGGTCTGAAGCTGGATGTGTCCCTGGTGCGCAATCTGGGCAAGGTCGCAGTTGCGACCGGGCTGGGGCAGGTCACGTTCACGGCATTATTCGGCTTTCTGATCTGCCTTGCCCTCGGAATAGACTGGCTGACCTCGATCTACATCTCGGTCGCGCTGACATTTTCCTCGACCATCATCATCGTCAAACTGCTGTCGGACAAACAGGAAATCGGCGCGCTGCATGGCAAGATCGCGCTGGGCTTTCTGATCGTGCAGGACATTTTCGTCGTGCTGGCGATGGTCACGCTCTCGGCCATCGGTGTCGGGCTGGGCGAGGATACGGGCGGTGTGTGGGAGGTTGCGCAGGTCTTCCTCGGCGGCGCGGTGATGGTGGGCGCCGTGGTCCTGTTCATCCGATATGTGGCCAACCCGCTTCTGGCGCGCGTTGCGCGCTCGCCCGAGTTGATGGTGATCTTTGCCGTTGGCTGGGCCGCCTCTCTGGCCGCGCTGGGCGATTTTCTGGGCTTCGGCAAGGAACTGGGCGGGCTGCTGGCGGGTGTCTCGCTGGCCTCGACCGAGTTTCGCGAGGCGATCAGCTCGCGCCTGGCCTCGCTGCGTGATTTCCTGCTCTTGTTCTTCTTCATCAACCTGGGTGCGGGCCTGCAGCTTTCCACGCTGGGCGACCAGATCGGCCCGGCAGTGGTGCTCTCGCTCTTTGTTCTGATCGGCAACCCGCTGATCGTGCTGGCCATCATGGGCTTCATGGGATACCGCAAGCGCACGGGTTTTCTGGCCGGGCTGACCGTGGCGCAGATCTCGGAATTCTCTTTGATCTTCATGGCCATGGGCATCACGATCGGCCATGTCGGCGATGCGGCGATGGGGCTGGTGACGCTGGTCGGTCTGGTGACCATTGCACTGTCGGTCTACATGATCACATGGTCCCACAAGCTCTATGAAATCTGCGAGCCATGGCTGGGCCTGTTCGAGCGCCGCCGCCCGCACCGCGAGGTCGAAGATACCCAAAGCGAAACCGATGTGCGCGGGCATGATTTCGTGATTTTCGGTCTGGGCCGCTACGGGTGCCGGATCGGGGCGCGGCTGCACGAACAGGGCTACCGCGTGCTGGGCATCGATTTCGACCCCGAGGCACTGGCCAACTGGCGGCGCATGGGGCTGGATGCCAGCTACGGTGATGCCACTGACCCCGAATTCGTGGCCCATATGGACCTGAGCACGGTTCAGGCCGTTGTCTCTGCCGTCCCGCGCGACCGCGGCGCACTGACCGAGGCCGACCCCCAGCACGCGCTGCTGCACGGGCTGCGCTCGGCCAATTACAAGGGCCGCGTGTTCCTGTCGGTGCAAAAGGCAGAAGAGATCGACAATCTGCGCGATCAGGGTGCAAGCGTCGTGCTGACCCCGTTTGACGACGCCGCCGATTACGCCGTGCGCCAACTGGTCACGCAGGACGAGACACAACCGCATCAGGGCTGAGCACGGTCGCAGCAGGCGGGAATTTGGTCTTGTCTGCAGGCGCTTCGGCGGCATAACTGGGGCGGCATGCACCGTCACCGGGGCTGAGCGGGGGACCTGATCGAATGATCGAACAACGCAAGCGCATCTGGGGATGGTGGATGTTCGACTGGGCGAACCAGCCCTACAACACCCTGTTGCTGACCTTTATCTTCGCGCCCTATTTCACTTCCTATGTCGCGCCCGACCCGGTCAGCGGGCAGGCGATGTGGGGCTGGATGCTTGCAATCTCTGGCCTGCTGACGGCGGCTTTCGCGCCCATCCTCGGGTCTATCGCGGATAATGCCGGGCACAAGCGCAAATGGATCCTTCTGTGGTCGGTTCTGTATGTCATCGGCTCGGCCGGGTTGTGGCTGGCAGTGCCAGAGGCCGATCAGGACCGTGTCCTGCTGATCCTGATCTTCTTTGCCATCGGCATGCTGGGGCTGGAATACGGGTCGGTCTTTACCAATGCGATCCTGCCGTCGCTGGGCAAACGCGATGAGTGGGGGCGGATATCGGGCACTGGCTGGGCCATGGGTTATATCGGCGGGCTGCTTTCGCTTGCGTTCATGCTGCTGGTGCTGGCCGAGAATGATGACGGGGTCACGCTGCTGGGCACCCCCCCGCCCTTCGGCCTCGACACGGACGCGCGCGAGGGCACGCGCGCGGTCGGCCCCTTTTCGGCGCTGTGGTATATCATCTTCGTCATCCCCTTTTTCCTGTGGGTCAAGGAACCGCCCACCCCCCACAAACGTCCCGGAGCCATCCGCAAGGGGCTGACCGACCTGATGGCCAGCCTGCGCGCCCTGCCAAAACGGCGCAGCCTGTTCGCGTTTCTGGGCGGCTCGCTGTTCTATCGCGACGGGCTGAATGGCATCTACGCCTTCGGGGGGATCTATGCGGCCGGGGTGTTGGGCTGGTCGATCATCGAAATCGGGGTGTTCGGTATCCTGGCCGCTGCCGTGGGGGCTGTTGCCTGCTGGATCGGGGGTAAATTTGACGCACGTTTCGGCCCCAAGCCGGTGATCGTTGCCTGCATCCTGCTGCTGATCCTTGTCTGCATCCTGATCATCAGCATGGACCGCACGATGGTGCTGTTCATGCCGGTTGCGCCAGGGTCGAACCTGCCGGATGTGACCTTTTACCTTTGCGGCGCGCTGATCGGTGTGGGCGGCGGGGTGCTGCAGGCCTCCTCGCGCACGATGATGGTGCGTCAGTCCAACCCCGAGCGCATGACCGAGGGATTCGGACTATATGCGCTGTCGGGCAAGGTGCTGTCCTTCGCGGCGCCGGGACTGATTGCGCTGGCGACCACTGTCACCGGCAGCCAGCGGCTGGGTGTCACACCGCTGATTTTGCTTTTCGCGCTGGGGCTGGTGCTGCTACTCTGGGTCAGACCCGAAGGCGAGCCCGATTTCACATGCGAACGCCCCTCTGCGCCCTGATCCTGTTGCTGCTGGCCGCGCCGGTGCAGGCGCAATCGCTGGCCAACCAGTTGTTCGGCGGGCATGACATGCCATCCCTGCAACCGCCCGAAGCGATCGGCAGCTACGCCAATGGCTGCGCGGCGGGGCTTGTGCGCCTGCCGGAATCAGGTCCGACATGGCAGGCGATGCGGCTGTCGCGCAACCGCAACTGGGGCCATCCCGAGGCGATTTCCTATGTGCAGGACCTGTCGCGCACCGCCACGCAGATCGGGTGGCGGGGCCTCTATATCGGCGATATCAGCCAGCCGCGTGGCGGACCCATGACCTCGGGCCATGCCAGCCATCAGATCGGGCTGGATATCGATATCTGGATGCTGCCGCCCGAGCGGCTGACCCTGTCGCGCACCGAGCGCGAAAACCTCAGCTCGATCTCGGTGCGCACCGAAGATCAGCGCAGCGTCAATTCCAACTGGACCCCGCGACATCATGAATTGCTGAAACAGGCCGCGCTGGACCCGCGCGTGGACCGGATATTCGTGGCTGCCGCCGTCAAGCTGGAGATGTGCCGCACAGCCACCCGCGCCGATACGCCATGGCTGCAACGCATTCGCCCGGCGGTTGGGCATAACTATCACTTCCACGTCCGGCTGCGCTGCCCGTCCGGCAGCCGCAACTGCGTCACCCAGACCCCGACCGTGGCCGAGTTGTCCAATGGCGGCAACGGCTGCGACGAAACGCTGGACTGGTGGGTGACTGATTTTCTGAACCCGCCCCGGCGCGAACGCACCGAGGACCCTGCGCCCCGCCGCCGCCACCCGCGCGAGTTCACGATGGCGGATTTACCGGCACAATGTCAGCAGGTTCTGGCCAGCCGCTAGCCCGTTGCGCGGAATCGCTTGAGAAACAAACCACTCTGCCGCACGATACCTGTCATCCGCCTGTCACCGGGGCAGGCAATACCAACAGGCGCAAGCTGCCACCACTGTCGCACGGGGAGACGGATATCATGACAAGGCGCGATCTGCACAAGACCACGGCCCTCAGCCGCCGGGGGTTCCTGACACTGGCCGGGGCCACACTGGCCGTGACGGGCGCAGGCAAGTTCACCATGACCACGGCGCAGGCGGGGACCGGGTTCAAACTGACCGTGCTGCATATCAATGACATGCATTCGCGCGTGGACGAGATCAGCCGCTTCAACAGCAATTGCTCGCCCTCTGATGCCGAGGAAGGCAGTTGTTACGGTGGCGCGGCCCGGCTGGCGACCGCGATCCGGTCGCGCCGCGATGCGCTGGACGGGGCCGACATGCCGCATATCACGCTGGATGCGGGCGACCAGTCGCAGGGTACGCTGTATTACACGACCTATGGTGGCCAGGCCGAAGTGCAGATGATGAATGCCATCGGATTTGACGCGATGACGCTGGGCAATCACGAATTCAATCGCGGCCCGGAATCGCTGGCCGAAATGCTGGCGCTGGCGGAATTCCCCATCGTCTCGGGCAATATTCAGGTGGCTGAAGGGACCCCGCTGGACGGGCTGATCGGCGATCATCTGATCATCGAGCGGAACGGCGAACAGATCGGTATTCTGGGCGTGACCACACCGGATACGGTGTTTCTGTCCTCGCCCGGCGATGATGTGAGCTTTCAGGACGATATCGAACATCTGCAGGAAGGTGTCGCGCGGCTCAAGGCCGAGGGTGTGGACAAGATCCTTGTCCTCAGCCATGTGGGCTATGTGCGCGACCGGCAGATCGCGGCCGAAGTTGACGGGATTTCCGCCATCATCGGCGGGCACAGCCATACACTGATGTCCAACAGCATCGATGAGGCGACCGAATATGCCGGTCTGGTCGAAAGCCCCTCGGGGCGTGCAGTGCCGATCATGCAGGCCTTTGCCTTTTCGCGTTTCATGGGCGAGGTCGAGCTGGAATTCGGCGAGGACGGGGCCGTTGTCGCAGCCAGCGGCGACACAATCCTGCTGGATGCAGGTTTCGCGCCCGCCGAGGATATCGAGGCGCTGATCGAGCCCCTGCGCGGCCCCATCGAGGACATGACCCGCCAGCCCGTGGCCGAACTGGCTGCCGCCATTGATGGCAGCCGCGAGACTTGCCGCGCGCAGGAATGCGAGATGGGCAATACCGTGGCCGATGCCATGCTGTCCGAAGTCGCGGAACAGGATATCCGCATCGCGCTGGCAAATGGCGGGGGGCTGCGCGCCTCGATGGGTGCGGGCACCGTAACGCTGGGCGATGTCCTGACAGTCCTGCCGTTCCAGAACACGCTGTATACACTGGAGGTCACGGGCGCGACGCTGGTTTCGGCGCTGGAGCATGGCGTGAACGGGGTCGAGGAGGGCGCAGGGCGGTTTCCGCAGGTGGCCGGTATCCGGTTCCGGCTGGATCTGACGGTGGACCCCGATGCCGGGCGCGTGTCCCAGGTCGAAGTGATGGGCGCAGATGGTTGGGAACCGCTGGACATGGGCGCGAGCTACGGGCTGGTGACAAACAATTTCATGGCCGGGGGCGGCGATGGCTATGCGATGCTGCGCGAAGAGGGCATGAATGGCTATGACACGGCGATCGATCTGGCAGAGGTCCTTGCCCGGCATCTGGCTGCAAACGAGCCCTTTGCGCCACAGATCGACGGGCGTATTCTGCAATAGACAGCAAGGAAGCGCCCCACCCTGCGGGTCGGGCGCCTTGCATGATGGCAGCGTCGGGCGGGTGACGCGAGGCTGGTATTTGAGTATTTTTGGCAAGATGAAGCAGCAGCAGGTCCCGTGATTCAGCGCTGAGACGGATGCAGCGGTGTTTTGCATTGCTTTTCAGCTGTGGGCACGCTAAGCGCCAGTCGCCCAAGTTTGGGCACAAGTCTCCGCAACCTTGCCAAAACGGAACATATATCATGACCCGCACTTATCTGCCCGGCATTCTTGCCATGGCGGCGATCGTCGTCGCATCCAATATCCTTGTTCAATTCCTGTTCGGAAACTGGCTGACCTGGGGGGCATTCACCTACCCGCTGGCCTTCCTGGTCAATGACATCATGAACCGCGTCTATGGCCCGCAGGCTGCGCGGCGCGTGGTCTGGGTGGGCTTTGGCGTGGGCGTGGCCTGTTCGCTGATCGGCACACAGATCATGGGCGAATTCGGCCCGCTGGTCACGCTGCGCATCGCGCTTGGCTCGGGCATCGCGTTTCTGACCGCGCAGCTGGTCGATGTGGCGATCTTCGACCGCCTGCGCGAAGACAAGCATGGCGGCGCATGGTGGCGGGCACCGCTTGCCTCGACCCTGGTAGGGTCCACCCTCGACACTGCCCTGTTTTTCAGCATCGCCTTTTCGGCTACGCTGACATTCATCGAGCCCGGCAATGACGTGTCCTGGGCGGGGGAAATCCTGCCAATGCTGGGTTTCGGACCTGAAGTGCCCCTTTGGGTCAGTCTTGCAGTGGCGGATTGGGGTGTGAAGCTGTCGCTCGCACTGCTGGCATTGGTGCCTTTCCGCGTCATCGTCACCCGCGTGACGCAACCTGTTGCATGATTTCTTTTGACAATCGCAAAATCTGTGCCACCATTCTATTATCAGCAACGTAATGAAAGGAGGTGGTCCAGTGTCTAGAGTGATGTTGGAGAGAGGTGCGAAGACAGTCGGAGGAGCCACGACCTGACGGCAGCCCTGATGGGGACACTCTTCTGATTGAGCCAAGGCTCTAACTTGGACTCATCTCCGTAAGCTCGTTTGGGGCCGCCAGCTATCCGGCGGCCCTTTCGATTCCGGGATGCAGAGCACATGATGCGCATCAATGACGAAATCACGCTGCAGGACTGGGAAATCACCGAAAGCTTCATACGCGCAGCGGGACCCGGCGGGCAGAATGTGAACAAGGTCGCGACAGCGGTCGAACTGCGGTTCGAGGCGGAGCGCAGCCCCAACCTGCCCGCGCCCGTGAAAACGCGCCTGCGCCGGCTGGCCGGACGACGCTGGACACAGGAGGGTGCGCTTGTTCTGCAGGTCAGCGAAACACGCAGCCAGGCCCGAAACCGCGAAATCGCGCGCGAACGGCTGGCAGAACTGATCCGCAAGGCCTGTCACCGTCCCAAGCGTCGCATTCCGACCCGGCCGACACTGGCCAGCAAACGGCGGCGGCTGGACGCCAAATCGCATCGGGCCACGATAAAAGCCCACCGCACCACCCCGCCGCAGGACGGATGAGCGATTGCCATGATTCTGTTGCACGCCTATGGCAGCTGACCGGAAAAAGAGTATGACATATTGATGTTACCGACTTTGTCAGACGGCTTGCTTCGCACTGCCCTTGAACTGATGCGCCCGTCCTTTGTTCAGGCGGCGGCGCTTTGCCTGCGTGACACCGGGTCCGGCCCCGAGGTGGTTCTGATCCAGACACTCACCCGGAAACTCTGGATCATCCCCAAGGGCTGGCCCATGCCTGGCAAGACCCTGGCCGAGGCCGCCGCGACTGAAGCCTGGGAAGAGGCCGGAATCCGCGGACATGTCCACCCGGAGCCCATTGGCGCGTTCACATACACCAAGATCAAGAAAAGCGGTCTGCCCGTGCAGTGCCGCCCACAGGTCTTTCGCATCGATGTGACCGAGGTGCTGAACCGCTACCCCGAAGCCAACAAACGCACGCGCCGCTGGGTGAAATTGCAAGAGGCGGCGGATATCGTGCAGACACCCGGCCTGGCATCCCTTCTACGCCGTTTGTGACAATTTCACGACAATCATTCCGCCGCTGAGGGTGCCGCAGCAGCAGTTGTTGCCGTCCCCGGGCTTTGCTACTAGCCGGGTGTCGCATAACTGTCATGGGGGACTGTTGCGTGTCGTCTCAACCCGAGAAGTCCTGGAAGACGCTGAACAAGGACCTGGAGCGGATTACCGCGCTTGAACAGGCCATGACTTATACGTCACGCCCTCTGGTGGCAACCGGGATCGCGCTGGCCTTCATGGCGCTGACGGGGCTGGTGACGGCGGTTCTGATCGGTTTTGACCCGCTGGGGCTGATCGTGGTCGCGGCTGCGATCATCGGGGCCTATATGGCGATCAATATCGGCGCGAATGACGTGGCCAACAATATGGGCCCCGCTGTGGGCGCGCGTGCCCTGACCATCGGCACCGCGCTGATCATCGCGGCGATCTGCGAAACCGCAGGCGCCCTTATCGCGGGTGGCGATGTGGTGGGCACAGTGTCGCGCGGGATCATCGCGCCAGAGGCCGTGGCGGAAACACAGGTCTTCATCTGGGCGATGATGGCTGCGCTGCTGGCGGGTGCGCTCTGGGTCAATCTGGCCACATGGATCGGGGCGCCGGTCTCGACCACGCATTCCATCGTGGGGGGCGTGATGGGGGCAGGCATTGCCGCAGCCGGGTTTGCCGCCGTGAACTGGCCCACAATGGGGCGGATAGCGGCAAGCTGGGTCATCTCGCCCCTGCTGGGCGGCATTTTCGCGGCTTTTTTCCTGCTGATCATCAAGTCCCGGATTATCTACCGTCCCGACATGATCACAGCGGCGCGCTATTGGGTGCCGATCCTGATCGGAGTCATGGGGGGCTGTTTCACCACGTATCTGGCGATCAAGGGGCTTGACCAGCTCTTTCCGGTCAGTTTCGGCAATGCGGTCCTGATGGGGCTTGCCGTGGGGATCGTTCTGACATTCGTCATGCGCCCGGTGATCCGCCGCCAGAGCGAAGGGATGGAGAACCGCAAGAAATCGCTCAAGCAGCTGTTCAATATCCCGCTGATCTTTTCAGCGGCGCTCTTGTCCTTTGCGCATGGCGCGAATGATGTGGCGAATGCCATCGGCCCTGTCGCAGCGATTGTCCATGCCGTGCAGGATGGCGGCGCGTCCGATCAGGTAGGCATCCCGCTCTGGGTCATGCTGATCGGGGGGCTTGGCCTGTCCATGGGGCTGCTGTTGTTCGGGCCCAAGCTGATCCGCGTTGTGGGCAGTGAAATCACGCGGCTGAACGCGATGCGCGCCTATTGCGTGGCGCTGGCCGCTGCAATCACGGTCATATTCGCATCATGGCTGGGGCTACCGGTCAGTTCCACTCATATCGCCATCGGTGCGATCTTTGGCGTGGGCTTTTTCCGCGAGTGGTATCATGAACGCGTGCTGAATGAAAAACGCGTTGACACCACCAGCCCGGTCGAAGTGCGCAAACGCAAGCGGATCGTGCGGCGGGGGCATTTCCTGACGATCATCGCTGCCTGGCTGGTCACGGTTCCATCCGCGGCAGCGCTGTCAGCGGCCCTGTTCCATCTGATGAACCTGATCGCGATATAGGGAAAACCCGCCTGTCCCGGCGGCCCCCCTGCATCGCGCATCCTGTCATTTCATCTTGCAAAAAATACTCAAGAAAACGCCGCGGCCCGGCATGCCGGGCCGCGCCAGGCCCTTACTCGGCAGGCATGGCGGCAGAATCGTAGCTGATCGGCACGGGCAGATGCGCGAGCATCTCCTTCGGGCAGACCTGCAGGAAATGCGCTTTCTCGCGATCCCAGTTGCGCAGGATTTCCTCTGCCCGCAGCGACCCGGTTTCGCGTGCATGCATCTCGATCAGCCCTTTAAGCTCGGCCTCCCAATGATCCACCGTGACCGGGCAGGTCACCAGAGTTTCCATATTGATCAGCGGGTCGGCCACGCCCTCGGGGTCATAGAGATAGGCCATCCCGCCGGTCATCCCCGCGCCGAAATTGGCGCCGATACTGCCCAGGATGACAGCCACCCCGCCGGTCATGTATTCGCAGCCATTGGACCCACAGCCCTCGATCACGACATGCGCGCCGGAATTGCGCACGGCGAACCGCTCGCCTGCCCGCCCGGCCGCCATCAAATGCCCGCCGGTCGCCCCGTAGAGTACTGTGTTCCCGATGATCGTATTCTCATGCGCGGCCAGCGGCGATGACATGCGCGGGCGCACCACGATCATACCGCCCGACAGCCCCTTGCCGACATAGTCATTGGCATCGCCATAGACCTCGATCTTCAGTCCGGGCGCGGCAAAGGCCCCCAGCGACTGCCCGGCGCTGCCCGCCAGCTTCACTGTCAGGTGGTCATGCTGCAGATTGTTGCGCATGCCAAACCGCTTGACGATATGGCTGGAGGCGCGGGTGCCCACGGTCCGGTGCGTGTTCTCGACCGCATAGGACAGTTGCATCTTCTCGCCATCCTCGAAGAAGCGCGCGGCATCGCGGATGATCTCGGCATCCAGCGTATCGGGCACGGCATTGCGCGGCTTGTCGCGGTCATAGCGGATCTGGTCCGCGCCATCCACGGTCAACAAGAGCGGATTCAGGTCCAGATCGTCCAGATGCGCCGCACCCCGGCTGACCTGCGCCAGGAGGTCCGCGCGCCCGATCACCTCATCCAGCGACCGCGCCCCGATAGAGGCGAGGATCTCGCGCACTTCCTGCGCGTAGAATGTGATCAGGTTCACGACCTTGTCTGCATTGCCGGTGAACTTGGCGCGCAATTCCTCTTTCTGGGTGCAGACACCGACCGGGCAGGTATTCGACTGGCATTGCCGCACCATGATGCAGCCCATCGCGATCAGGGCTGCAGTGCCGATGCCATATTCCTCGGCCCCCAGCATCGCGGCCATGACGATGTCGCGGCCGGTGCGCAGCCCGCCATCGGTGCGCAGCGTCACCCGCTCGCGCAGCTTGTTCATCGCCAGCACCTGATGCGATTCCGACAGCCCCATTTCCCAGGGCAGACCCGCATATTTGATCGAGGTGCCGGGACTTGCGCCCGTGCCGCCATTATGACCCGAAATCAGGATGACATCGGCCTTGGCCTTGGCCACGCCCGCCGCAATCGTGCCCACACCTGATTGCGCGACAAGTTTCACGGTCACCTTCACGCGCGGATTGATCTGCTTGAGGTCATAGATCAGCTGCGCCAGATCCTCGATCGAATAGATGTCATGATGCGGCGGCGGCGAGATCAGTGTCACACCGGGGGTCGAGTGGCGCAGCCTGGCGATCAGTTTCGTGACCTTCATGCCGGGAAGCTGCCCACCCTCACCGGGCTTGGCGCCCTGCGCCACCTTGATTTCCAGCTCTTCGCAGGCGTTCAGATACTCTGCCGTCACGCCGAACCGCCCCGAGGCCACCTGCTTGATCTTGGCGCAAGGGTTGTCGCCATTGGGCAGCGGATGGGCGTGGGCCGGGTCCTCGCCCCCCTCGCCCGAATCCGATTTCGCGCCGATGCGGTTCATCGCGATGTTCAGCGTCATATGCGCCTCGGGCGACAGTGCGCCGAGCGACATGCCCGGTGTCACGAAACGCTTGCGGATCGCGGTGATGGATTCCACTTCCTCGATGGGAATGGGCTTGCCCAGCGGCTTGATATCCAGGAGGTCGCGCAGATGAATCGGATCCTGCGATTGCATCGCGCCTGAATACTGCTTCCACAAAGCATAGGACGAGGTATTGCAGGCCTGTTGCAGCAGGTGCATCGAGGTCGCTTCCCAGGCGTGTTTCTCGCCCGAGCGGCGGGCCTTGTAGAACCCGCCAATGGGTAGCACGTCCTGACCCAGTCGCCAGCCCTTTTCATGCACCTCTTCCAGCTTGATCTGGATACCGTGCAGCCCGATCCCGGAAATGCGGCTCTGCATACCCGGAAAATACTCCGCCACCATCGCGCGTGACAGGCCCACAGCCTCGAAATTCAAGCCCCCGCGATACGAGGAAATCACCGAAATCCCCATCTTGGACATGATCTTCAACAGGCCCAGATTGATCGCGTCGCGGTAGCGGCGCATCGCATCGACAAGGCTGCCTTCAACCAGCCCCCGGTCGATCCGGTCGGCGATGGTTTCCTGCGCCAGATAGGCGTTGACGGTCGTCGCCCCGCAGCCGATCAGCACGGCGAAGTAATGCGGGTCGATACATTCGGCCGAACGTACATTCAGCGAACAGAAGGTCCGCAGCCCCTTGCGCGTCAGCCAGCTATGCACCGCGCTGGTCGCAAGGATCATCGGCATGGCGATCTTGTCCGCGCCCTGATGCTCGTCCGTCAGCACCAGATGCCCCGCGCCCGAGCGCACGGCATCCTCGGCCTCGGCCCGGATCCGTTCCAGCCCGTCGCGCAGCGCATCATCGCCGCTGCCGGCCGGAAAGGTGCAATCGATAAACGCCACCTGATCGCCGAATTCCTCGACCATGGCATCGAACTCGCCATTGGCGACAAAGGGGCTTTCCAGGACCAGGATCTCGGTCTGACTGGAATCCTCATCCAGCACGTTCTTCAGGTTGCCGAAGCGGGTCTTGAGGCTCATCACCCGGTATTCGCGCAAGCTGTCGATGGCCGGGTTGGTGACCTGACTGAAATTCTGCCGGAAGAAATGCGACAGCGGGCGGTAGACCCTGGACAGCACCGCCGATGGCGTGTCATCCCCCATCGAGGCGATCATCTCCTTGCCGTCCTCGGCCATGGGGGCCAGAACCTGCTCGATTTCCTCGATCGTGTAGCCCGCGGCAACCTGACGGCGGCGCAGGTCCGGCCCGTCCATCCCGCGCGTCTCGGGGACATCGCGCAGCTTCTCGTTCAGATCCACGATCTTGTCGGTCCAGTCCCCAAAGGGCTGCGAGGCGGCCAGCCGGTCCTTGATTTCAGTGTCGTGATACAGCTTGCCTTCGGCCATATCGACCGCGATCATTTGCCCCGGCCCCAGCGCACCCTTTTCGCGCACGGCCAGTTCATCGACCACGACCATCCCGGCCTCGGACCCCGCGATCAGCAGCCCGTCGCCCGTGACGACATAGCGCATGGGCCGCAGGCCATTGCGGTCCAGCCCGGCACAGACCCAGCGGCCATCGGTCATGGCCAGCGCGGCGGGGCCGTCCCAGGGTTCCATCACCGAGTTGCAATAGGAATACATGTCACGCCAGGCCTGCGGCATCTCGACCGCCTGCTTGGACCATGCCTCTGGCACCAGCATGGTCTTGGCCATCGGCGCATTGCGGCCCGCGCGCACCAGAACCTCGAACACCGAATCCAGTGCTGCCGAGTCCGACGCGCCAGAGGCGACGATGGGCTTGATATCCTCGGCCATCTCGCCAAAGGCGCCGCTGGCCATGCGGATCTCATGGCTTTTCAGCCAGTTCAGATTGCCCTTGAGCGTGTTGATCTCGCCATTATGGGC
>REDZ01000194.1 GCA_007695345.1 Paracoccaceae bacterium
GGGTTTGGGGGGGGGGGTTGCCCCCCCCCCCTCCCCCGGGCGCGTTTTTGGGTGGGGTGGGTGGCAACCCACCTTCCTGTCCGCTCAGTCGGTGACGAGCATGTAGCCTGCGCCGCGCACGGTTTGCAGGTGGCGGGGGCTTTTGGGGTCCGCTTCGATCTTGCGGCGCAGGCGGGTGATCTGCACATCGACCGCGCGTTCCTGGCCCACTGCAGCGCCATGCGCGGCGCGGTCGCGGCCCAGATGATCGACAAGCGCCTCGCGGCTGATCACTTCGCCCGGGTGCTGGCAGAACAGCCGCATCAGAGTCGCTTCGGTCTGGGTCAGGCGCACGGGCGCATCGCCGCGCCGCAATTCGCCGCGCTCGATGTCATAGCGCAGCGCACCGATCACGAGGATCTGCGGCAGCACTGGGGTCGGGTCGGGCGCGGGGGCGCGGCGCAGGATGGCATTGATCCGCAGCAGCAATTCGCGCGGCTCGAACGGTTTGGGCAGATAATCATCGGCCCCGGCCTCGAACCCTGAGATGCGGTCCTCGGCCTCTCCGCGCGCGGTCAAGAGCAGGATCGGGGTTGTGTCCGTCTCGCGAATGGCGCGGGTCAGGGTGATCCCGTCCTCGCCCGGCATCATGACATCGAGTACGATCAGATCGAAGCTCAGCCCCGAGAGCAGGCGCCGCGCCTGCATCGCATCGCGTGCCGTGCTGACAAGAAAGCCCTGCCGCAGCAGATATTTCTGCAACAGGCTGCGGATGCGGTCGTCATCGTCCACCACCAGCAGATGCGGCTTGAGATCTTCGCTCATGGGCGGCGATCCCGCAGGCTGGCATATTGGTGGCGGATTTCGTCATCCATCATCGCTTCGAGCACTTGCCGGAACCCGGCCACGGCCTGTGGTCCTGCGGCGCGGTAGGCACTGCGCATACGTTCGCGCTGTGCCTCGGACAGGGCGCGTTCCAGTTTGCGCCCGTCCTCGGTCAGGAACAGGTTGCGTTCGCGCCGGTCCGTGCGCCCCACCCGGCTTTCAACCAGCCCGTCGGCGATAAGCGTGCGCAGCACGCGGTTCAGCGATTGCTTGGTCACCCCCAGCAGCCCCAGCAGATTGTTGACTGTGGTGCCATGCGTGCGGTTGATGAAGTGCAGAGCCCGGTGATGGGCGCGTCCGTAGCCATGTTGTTCCAGGATGCGATCCGGGTCGGCCGTGAACCCGCGATAGGCGAAGAACATCGCCTCGATCCCCTTGCGAAGCTGCTCATCTGTGAGGAACAGCAGGTTCTCGCCGCTGATCGGACTGGTTCTGCGTTCTGCCATCGGCCACCTCTCTGGCAGGTATTTTATGTCAGCCTTGTTGACATTCCAAGAGCGAATCGATAGCAACGGCGGGATTTGGCGTAACTTTATGTCCGTTCCGGACCTAATCTGCGCAATATCTGGAAATTTCGGGTCATGAGGAGGCAGTGATGGCCAGCGGATATGATGACAGGGACGGGCAGATCTGGCTGGATGGCACGCTGGTGCCATGGCGGGATGCGAATGTGCATATCCTGAGCCATGCGCTGCACTATGCCTCTTCCGTGTTCGAGGGCGAGCGCTGCTATGGTGGCACGATCTTCAAGAGCCGCGCGCATTCCGAGCGGTTGCTGGAATCGGGCAAGCTGCTGGACATGCCGATCCCCTATAGCGTCGATGAGATCGAAGCCGCCAAATCCGCCGTTCTGGAGGCCAACGGTCTGAAAGACGCCTATGTGCGCGCTGTTGCCTGGCGCGGCGCGGGCGAGGATATGGGGGTCGCGGCGCGGCGCAACCCGGTGCGCATGGCCGTCGCAGCCTGGGAATGGGGCGCCTATTATGGCGATGCGAAATGGCAGGGCGCGAAACTGGATATCGCGAAATGGCGCCGCCCCTCGCCCGAGACGATCCCGACAGCGGCCAAGGCGGCGGGGCTGTACATGATCTGCACCATGTCCAAGCATGCCGCCGAGGAGAAGGGATGTTCGGACGCGCTGTTCTACGATTATCGCGGATATGTGGCCGAGGCGACCGGGGCCAATGTGTTCTTCGTCAAGGATGGCGAAGTGCATACGCCCATCCCCGATGCGATTCTGAACGGGATCACGCGCCAGACGGTCATCGCGATGCTGCGCGACATGGGGATCGTGGTGCATGAGCGCCATATCATGCCCGAGGAACTGGCCGGGTTCAGCGAATGCTGGCTGACCGGCACGGCAGCCGAGGTCACGCCCGTCGGGCAGATCGGCGAGCACCATTTTCAGGTCGGTCAGATGACCCGCAATGTGGCGGAAGCCTATGAGGCGCTGGTGCGCGCCTGAACGGGCGTCGCACGCGGTTGCCTGCGGTTTTTTTGAGTATTTCTGGCAAGATGAAGCAGGGGGTGGGCCTGAGGGCTCAGCCCTTGTGCGCGATGATGAAGGGGCGGGGGTCGCGCCCGTGGCTGGCGTGATATCCGACCGCGTCGATCCGGAACCCGGCCCGGTGCAGCGCCTGTTGCAGGCTGTGCGTGTCGAATATGGCGACATGGGGCGCGCGGCCAATAAACTGCATCAGCGGCAGGATCAGGCGGATGGCGCGGGTCATCTGTGCAAGGCTTGCGGTCTTGCTGACAAACAACCCGTCCGGGCGCAGCATCTGGTGGATATGCGCCAGTGTCGCGGGCAATCGCGATCATGCCGTCGGAGAAGTCGGTGCCCAGATACCGGCGTGCGGGCGGGGCGAGGTGCAGCGCGCTCTGGCCCGTGCCGCAGCCAAGTTCCAGCACATCGCGGCCCTGAATCAGGGTGCTGAGGCGTGACAGGCCACGCTCATAGCCTTGCATGTCCTTGATCCAGTCGCGCGCGTTTCATGCCACGGCGCCTCAGGGGATATTGTCGGCGGCGGCGCGGCAGTTGCGGCTGACCTTGTCGCGCCAGATTTCTGCGCTGGAAGGACAGCTGCGCGTGACATTGTTTCCCCGCGTCGGGCGCAGGCTGGCGCTGACCGAGGCCGGCGCGGCCCTGCTGGCCGATATGGGCGCCATGGCCGAGGCTGCGCGTGGCTTTGCGCTGGCCGCTGCAGATCAGAGCGCGGTGACCCCCACTGGCGTCACGCTGTCGGTGACCAAGGGTTGCGCGGCCTATGTCATGCCTGACCTGATGGTGCGGCTGCGCGCGCGTCTGCCAGAGTTGCGGCTGACGCTGGTGGCGACGGACCGGCTGAGCGACCTGCAGCGGCGAGAGGCCGATCTGGCGCTGGGCCATCGCGCGCCGGATGCATCCGGGCTGATAGGTGACCGGCTGGCCGATCAGAGTGCGGGGTTTTATCCGGCGCCCGAATGGATCGCGGCGCATGGCGCGCCGCAAAGCCTGTCGGATCTGGAGGTGTCCGAGCTGGTCGGGATGCGTGATCCGGCACAGTTTCTGCATTTCATGCGCGTGCATGGCACGCCGCTGGGGGATGGTGTGCCGATGCTGGCCTCGGACAACGCGGTGGCGGTGTGGGACACGGCGCGGCGCGGTCTGGGGGTGGCGCTCATGCTGGATGATATCGCACGGCGCTTCCCCGAGATGCAGCGCATCCTGCCTGACCTGCGCCCGATCACAGTGCCGCTTTGGCTGGTCGCGTATCGCGCGCTGTATGACAGTGCGCGGCTGCGCCGGTTGCGCGCGGCGCTGATCGCGGAAATTGCCTGAGGGTCAGCGCCATGTGAAGCGCCGGGGCGGCGCGGCGAAGGCGCCATCATCGAGATGCGCGCCGCGCTGTTCGGCGCTGTGGCGCACGGCCTCGCGCAGGGACCGGTTGCGCGCCAGCAATCGCTTGAAGCGGGTTTCATCCAGCGTTAGCAGCGTGCAATGCGTGATCGCGCTGATCATGGCGCGGCGGGGCTGGCGGGTCAGCATGCCGATATGGCCGAAGAACTCGCCGCTGCCCAGCCGCAGCTTCTGGCCCTTGCGTTCCATCTCGACCGCGCCCGAGGCGATGAAATAGACCTGTTGGGCGACCTCGCCCTTGCGGATGAGGATCGTGCCGGGCTCGACATGCAGGGTGCGCAGGGCGCGGGCAAGCTGGCGGCGCTGGGTGTCGCTCATCCCTTCGAAGAGCGGGAAGGCGCGCACAAAGGCGTCGCGTTGCAGTGCGAAATCCAGTTTGGGGCGGGCTTCGACCTTGGCGCGGCGTGCGTTCAGGCGGTTGCGCAGCGTCGCGTGAAGCTCGCGGCTGATCAGCCCGTCATCGAACAGGGTCTCATATTCGCGTTCTTCCAGCCGCAGCGAGGTGCGGCGGATGAAGCGGCGCTCCATCTCCTCGGCATAGCCGGGATATTGCAGGCGCAGCCCCTCGATCGCGCTGTTGGTTTCTTCTTCGCGGCGGCGCAGCAATTCGTGCAGCAGATCGGCGACCCGGCGGCCATGAATGCGCCGGATCTTGCTGTCGATGAAGCCATGCAATTCGCGCAGGATCAGGCGCTTGTTCAGCAACAGCTCGAACCGCTCGGCGGTCGTCTTTTCCAGCGGGCCGGACCAGCGCAGGCGGCTGTGCAGCCAGACGGCCAGCCGATACCAGTTGCCATAGCCCAGCGCCTTGCGCGCGGCGGCGCGGTATTCGTTGCGCCCGCCACCGCGTGTCTGTTCGATCAGGCGGTCCACATCCGACAACATCCGGTCCACCAGCCGCACGGAAAAGATCTGCTGATGGAAATATTCGATGATCAGGTCGCGTTCGCGCCCGGCCAGCGCCACCAGACCCAGGGTAATGCGGTCACGGTCCGAGATTTCTTCGGCAGCCTCGGCGATCTCGACGGCCTCATCCAGGCGCTGGGCGTAGCGCTTGGCCTCGGAGCGGATGATTTCCTTGGGCAGTTGGTAGTCGCGCACGGTTTCGGCGATATCCTCGCGCACATTCTGCAGCGCCACGGCGATGACCTGATGCGACAGCGCCTGATCCAGCCGGGGCAGGCGGTTCAGCCCCAGCCGCGCGATCATCAGCCGCAGGGTCGTGCCCTGCACCAGCAGCGTGAAGAGCGTGAAGCCCGTCGCCAGAATGCCCACCTCGCGCTTGACGGCGGGCGGGACCAGAGCGCTTTCGGTTACGGCCAGCGCCAGGGCCAGCGTGACCGCCCCGCGCAGACCGCCCCACAGAATCGCGGTGCGATAGGTCGGCCCCACCGCCGGGGACAGGCGCAGCCGCGTCAGAAGCGGCAGCATCCCCCACAGGATGACCGCGCGCGCGACAAAGGCCGCGATGACGATGACGCCGATGAGGTAGATGTCGCTGAGGCGCAGATCGCCCATCAGGCGCGGGATCAGCAATGCGGCCAGAATGAAGATCAGCGCACCAGCCCAATAGGCCAGCACTTCCCAGACCTCGCGCAGATAGGACCAGCCTGTGGGGGTCAGCCGTCCGGGGCCCAGCAGGTTCAGCGACAGCCCTGCGACCACCACCGCAATCACGCCCGAGGTCTGCAACACCTGTTCGGCGATGATATAGGTCAGAAAGGGCAGCGCCACGCTGACCGAGACCTGCGCGCGCGGAAAGGTGGTCATCACGGCCATCAGTGCCGTGGCGATGCGCGCCAGCACCCAGCCCAGGCCGATCCCGCCCAGCACAAGCCAGGGAAAGGTGACGATGGCCTCTTGCAGCGTCGGGTTTGGTACGCCGAGTTGCACGAATGTCAGGAAGAAGCCGAAAAGCGCAATGGCGGCGGCGTCGTTGAGCAGCGATTCCCCCTCGACAATCCGGGTCAGGCGCTGGGGCGCGGCGATATTGCGAAAGATGCTGACGACCGCCGACGGGTCCGTGGTCGAGACGATTGCCCCGATCAGCAGACAGGCGGCCAGCGAGAGCGATGTGAACGGCGTGAGCGCGTAGCCGATGATCGCCGTGGCGACCACGACCGCGCCCACGGCCATGACAAGGATCGGCACCCAGTCATCCAGCATGCGCCGGGCATTGACCATCAGCGCGACCTGAAACAGCAGCGTCGGCAGCAGGATATACAGAAACACGTTCGAGCGGATCGGCAGTTCCAACAGCCGCCGCGTGACCGGGTTCAGACGGTCGCCCAGATCGGTGGACAGGACATAAAGCGCACTCACCCCGATAATGGCGCCGACAATTGCCAGAATCACCGTGAATGGCAGGCGCAGCCGCTCTGACAGCGGCTCGCAAATCCCGATCACGATAAAGAGGAGCGCCAGCGCGCCGGCGAGGGCAATGATGTCCATGCTGCTATCTTAGGCAGGCATTGCAACAAAATGAATGCCTTGGCCCAGGAATTCGCGTGCCTGTGTGTTATTGCGCGCCTTTATTCCGCAGCCAGCGGCAGCGCGTCGGAGCGCGGGGCCCCGATTTGGACAAGTTCGGTGACGATATTGGCCATCAGCGCCTGAAACTGCGCGAAATCGGCGCGGGGTTCGATCCGCGCCTCGTCCATATACAGGCTGCGATCAATTTCGATCTGGATGGCGTGCTGCCCGGCAGAAGGCATGCCGTAGCGCTGCGTGATATAGGCCCCGGCAAAGGGCGAGTTGCGCGCAACCCGTAGCCCGGCATCGGAGAAGATGCGCGCGACCGTATCAGTCAGGTCTGACTGCGCGGCCGCACCGAAGCGATCACCAAGCACGATATCGGGGCGCAGGGTGGTGTGCTGGCCGCTCATGCTGACGGCGTCACGGGGCATGGAATGCATGTCGAACAGGATCGCCCGGCCAAATTGCTGGCGCTGGGCGTCCATCAACTCGGTCAGCTTGTCATGATAGGGGTGCCAGTAGCGGTGTAGACGTTGGCGCGCCTCTGCCAGCGTGATCTTGCCGCGATAGATCGCGCGGCCCCCGGCCACGACACGCGGGATCACGCCCAGCCCCGAACTGATACGTGGATTCAGCCCGCGCGCCGACACACCTGTGATCAGCGCAGGATCGAGTTCGGATGCGGCGCGGTTGAAATCCACATAGGCGCGGGGGATGCGCGCCGAGAGCACGGGCGCGCCCGCCTGCGGGGCGGTTTGCAGCAACAGATCGACAAAGGCATCCTCGGACGAGCGCAGGCTGCGTTTGTCCAGCATTGATTCGGCCAGAAAACCGCTGGGGTAATCCCGCCCGCTATGGGGCGAGGCAAAGATCACGGCACTGCCCGGATGTTCGGGCGGAAGGAAATCAAAGGCGCGCATCTTGTCCTGTCTTTTCAGTGACAATAGCGCAGCCGCACCAGATTGCAAAAGCTCTTGAACATGACGTCGAGTCTATTTATAGACCACCTCGAATGACGCGGTCGTGGCCCGCGTCCCTTTTCGTTTGGGGTGCGGTCACGGTCAGGTCAGGGCGCGTAGCTCAGTGGTAGAGCACTACGTTGACATCGTAGGGGTCACAAGTTCGAACC
>REDZ01000086.1 GCA_007695345.1 Paracoccaceae bacterium
CCGAAGACCGGCCCCTGTTCGCCTGATTCGAAACAGTTCGCGCCGGGCACAAAGACCCGCTCGCCGGGCTTGAAGCCCGATTCGGCCCCGGCCTCGATCACTTCACCCGCGGCCTCGTAGCCGGGAACAAGCGGATAGCCCATGCCGGGGAAGGGCGGCATTTCGCCCGTCCAGAACAGCTTTTCCGTGCCGGTCGAGATGCCAGAATGGTCCACCCGCACGACAAGATCGCGCGGCCCCGGTGCCTTCAGGCCGACCGTTCCCAGCGCCAGCTGGCGCGGTGCGGACAGGATGATGGCGTCGGTGTGCACAGCGGCTCTCCCCTGATCTGCTGTTGTCTTTGACCTGTCAACTCGACTCAACAAGTCTGACTGTAATTCTAGCGATACATACATAGCTGTCAACCAACATTGACACTCTGAGCGCCTTTTTCCTGTGCCGGGCGCTGCGCCGTGATGGCACGCGCCAGATAGGCGCGCTGGCCCATGGGGCGCGACACGCGGTCGAATCCCGCCTTGCGCAGCAGCTCCGCAATTTCGGCCGGGCTGCGGGTGCGGCCGGTCTGCATGGCCATGGTGTAAACCGCGAAATACACATCGGTCTGCGGATCGGGCCGCGCGCCGCCTGACATCGGCTCGACAATCAGCACGCGCCCGCCGGGGGGCAGCGCGGCATGGACCTTGCGCAAGAGCGCCAGAACCGTGTCATCGGCATGGTCATAAAGAACCCGCACAAGGCTGATGGTATCCGCCCCGCCAGGCAGCGGATCGGTGCGAAACGATCCGCCATGGCGCGCGATATCGGCAGGCAAGGCCGCCTGCGTCACCACATCGGGCAGATCGAACAGGGCCAGGTCCAGCGCCGGATAGCGCGCGCGCACGGCGCGCAAAAACGCCCCGGTGCCGCCGCCCACATCCATCAGCCGCCGCGCGCCCGAAAGCGAGACATGCGCCAGCGCTTCTTCGGCCACCAGCCGCTGGCTGTCGGCCATCAGCCGCGAATAGCGCGCAGTGACATCCGCATCCATCGGCCCGGTCGCCCCGAACACATAGGGCCAGAATCGCGCCAGATCGGGGTCGCTCTCGCCCCGGACAAAGGCCACGGGGTCGGCCAGATCGGCATAGAGGACGCTGTGATGGCGCACCATATCCTCCAACCCCGGCACCGCGATAAAGGCCGCGCCGCGACGTGCCAGCGCATAGCGCGTGCCCCGGCGGCGCAGCAGTTGCATCGCTGCGCCCGCTTGCAAAAGCACCTGCATCCGATCGGGCGGAACATTGAGCCGGGCGGCAAGCGCGGGCGCATCGGATGGCCCATCGGCCAGCAGGTGCAGCACGCGCAATTCCACCAGCGCGGTCAGCATCTGGCTTTGCACGAAACCCTGCATCAGATCGAAAAGTGCCGCCCCTTCGCGCCGGGCAATACCGCTCAGACCGGGGACGCGGGCGCAAAAGGCCTGAAACCGGGGCGAGGCTGCCAGCCGGTTGATCCAGCCCGCCGGGCGCAGAGGTTGCGGCGGAGCGCCTGCATCCACCACGCGCCTAGACCCGGACAGGTGCGACCGGGGTCATCCGTTCAGCGTATAGCCGGACAAGCTGCGCAAGCTGCGCCTCTCCGGGGCAGGAGGGGATCGACGCGATGGCCCCGCTCAGGATATCCTGCAGCCGCTTGATTGCGCCCTGCACGCCCAGCTCATCGACCGCCGAGGGGCGCGCATGCGCGGCATCCTGCCCCGCGGGCTTGCCCAGCGCGCCTTCGTCATAGAGCGCGTCACGCAGGTCATCGGCAACCTGAAACGCCTCGCCGATGCGGGCGCCCAGTTCTTCCCATGGTTCGGGCTCGTGCCCGGCGGCCAGCGCGCCCATCTGGGTCGCGGCCACGAACAGTGCGGCGGTCTTGGACCGGTGATAGGCGCGCAGATCGACGCGCGCTTCGCTCTCCCAGCCCTGCCCGGCGCAGATGCCGTGGGGCATGCCCGTGTGATGCGCCAGCAATGCGACCAGCCGCAGAGCGCGCAGCGCGTCATCAGGCGCGACCCGCGCCAGCGTGTCAAAGGCCGCGATGATCAGGCTGTCGCCTGCCAGCACGGCCAGCGGTTCGGAATAGGCCAGGTGAATCGTCGGCTTGCCGCGCCGGAAATCAGCATCATCAAAGGCAGGCAGATCGTCATGCACGAGGCTGGCGCAATGAATCAGCTCCAGCGCGGTGGCGGCGGCATCGGCCAGGCGCGGGCGGTCATCGCCGCAGGCCAGTGCGACCGACAGGCAGATCGTGGGACGAATCCGCGCACCGCCCGGTGTGACGGCATAGTTCAGCGCAGCGGCCAGACGCGCGGGGGCGTCGCCCTCGGGGCCTTGTGCGCGGGCAATGGCCGCACTCATGGCGCGGTCGATTCGCTTGCTCAGATCCATGGCGACCTCTTGCTTTCCGGCTGTTGTCAGCCCATATAGACATACAATGTGTAAATAAGACTGGACAGTTTTGCGCAAAGAGTCAAGAATTCCTGACATGAGCGTGGAAAAAGACACTGTGGCCGTGATCGGGGCCGGCATGGGCGGTCTGGCCGCTGCCATCCGGCTGGCGGCGGCCGGGCGCGATGTGACTGTGTATGAGGCGCATGGCTGGCCTGGGGGCAAGGTCCGGGTGGTCGCTTCGGATATGGGCCCGGTCGATGCCGGACCCACCGTGCTGACCTTGCGCCATGTGCTGGACGAGCTTTTCGCGGCGGCGGGCGAGGACATGGCGCACAGCCTGACGCTCGATCCGCTGCCCGTGCTGGCGCGGCATTACTGGGCCGATGGCACCACGCTGGACCTGCTGCCCGATGCCGGAGCCAATGCCGCGCGGATCGGCGCCGCATTCGGCGCGCGCGCACAGGCCGAATTCACCCGGTTCGAGCGTGAAACCCGCGCGCTTTTCGATGCCTTTCGCGCCCCGGTGATGGAGCGCGCGCGCCCTGATGCGCTGGGGGCCGCAAGGGCCGCGCTTGCGCGCCCGCATCTGCTGCCCTGGCTGCGGCCCGGTCGCAGCCTGCACGACATGCTCCGTGCGCGGTTTTCCGACCCGCATCTGCGCCAGTTGTTCGGGCGCTATGCGACCTATGTTGGCGGCAATCCCCTGTCGGCCCCGGCCGTGCTGGGCCTGATCTGGCAGGCCGAGGCCGCGGGCGTCTGGACCGTGCGCGGCGGCATGGCGGCCCTGGCGCAGGCGCTGGCGGGGCTGCTGGAGCGATGTGGCGGACGGCTGCGGCTGAACACGCCCGTTGCCGCGATCCTGACGCAGGGCGGGCAGGTCACGGGACTGCGCCTGTCGGATGGGACGGAACAGGATTGCGGGCAGGTGGTGTTCAATGGCGATCCTGCCGCGCTGCCCGCGCTGCTGGATGCGCCCCGGCGCGCCCCACCCCGCCGCCAGACCCATCCGCGCAGCCTGTCGGCCCATGTCTGGACCATCGCAGGCCGGATCGCCCCGCGCGGTCTGGGCCGCGAGGCGCTGGCCTATCACACTGTGTTCTTTGCCGATGATCCGGGCCGCGAATTCGGCCCGCTGGCGCGCGGCACTGTGCCCCGCGACCCCACGATCTATGTCTGCGCGCAGGACCGTGCCCATGGCATGCCCGATGGGCCAGAGCGCTTTCAATTCATCCTCAATGCGCCGCCCCTGCACGCAGGCGCCCCCCCCCTGACGGAGCCCCCATGCAACACCGACCCCTTTCAGCGGCTGGCGCGTTTCGGCCTGCATCTGGACGCGCAGCCGAGCGCAACGCCCCTGACCACCCCTGCCCGCTTCGCCCGGCTGTTCCCGCACTCGATGGGCGCGCTTTACGGGCTCAGCCCGAACGGGGCGCTGGCAACCTTTCTGCGCCCCGGAACACGGACGCGGCTGACGGGGCTGTATCTGGCCGGGGGCGGGGTGCATCCGGGGGCGGGCGTGCCAATGGCGCTGAGTTCGGGGCGGCACGCAGCAGAGGCGGCCCAACGCGACCGGATTTCCGCGCGCAGGTTCCGCCCGATGGCTATGCCTGGTGGTATATCGACGGGATCAGCGATGACGGGGAACGCGCCGTCTCGGTGATCGGGTTCATCGGGTCGGTGTTTTCGCCCTGGTATCGCTGGTCAGGGCGGCGCGATCCGCTCGATCATTGCTGCATCAATGTCGCGACCTATGGGCGGCAGGGACGGTTCACCATGACCGACCGGGGGCGCGCGGCGCTGCGCCAGTCCCGCGACGTGTTCGAGGTCGGACCCTCCTCCATCCGATGGGAGGGGGATCGTCTGGTGATCCAGGTCGATGAGATCGCCTCGCCTCCGCTGATCAGCCGGGTGCGCGGGACGATCACGCTGCACCCCGAGGCGCTGTTCGGCCAGACCCATGCACTGACCCCGGATGCGCGGCATCGCTGGCAGCCCTTCGCCCCCATCGCACGGATCGAGGTGGATCTCTCACCCGGGCATCGCTGGCAGGGGCATGGCTATTTCGACGCCAATTTCGGCGAGGCCGCGCTGGAAGATGATTTCAACTACTGGACCTGGGGGCGCTTTCCGCATCGCGGCGGCGCGCGGTGCTTCTATGACGCGACGCTGCGCGATGGTCGCGAGCAGGCCACCGCACTGCAGTTCCACCCGGACGGACGGGTCGAGGAGGTTGCGCCACCCCCGAAAGCGCGGTTTGCCCGTAGCCTCTGGGCCGTTCGGCGCGAAACGCGGGCCGATGCCGGGGTCACGCCGCGGCAGCAACTGGCGATGCTGGACGCGCCCTTTTATACGCGCGCCGCCGTGCGCACACAGATCGACGGGGAGGAGAGCGTGGGCGTGCACGAGGCCCTGGACCTGCGCCGCTTCGCCCAACCGCTGCTGAAGCCGATGCTGGCCCTGCGCGTGCCCCGCCGCGCGGGCTGGCGCTTTGACACCCCGCCTGCGGAGTGACCCGCCCGGGCCTGCCCGGGCAGCGCCCGCGAGGCGTGCAAGGGCGGGTGGGTGGGCACCCCGAGCGGGCGCTCTTCTGCCCTCACCGGCAGCGAATCACTCAGTGTTCTGCGCCGGTGCAGTTCTGTATCTGCATGCCCTGTGCCTGCAGAAAGGGCAGGATCAGGCGGGCCGCCTGCTCTGGCGCTTCTTCATGCACCAGATGGCCGAAACCCGGCAGTTCGGCATAGCTGCCGTGCGGCAGGATCGCCGCGCTGGAGTGTGACACGCCGGGCGGCACGGCCCTGTCGCGCGCGGCAGCAATCAGCAACACCGGCAGCTTGATCTGCGGCAGCCGCGCCAGCAAGGGGTCCAACTGCCATTGCGCCATCATGCCCAGCGTCCCCTCGATATGCGTGCGGCGGCTGACCAGCCGCTGATAGGCCGTGATCCCCCCGGCGCTGATGGTCGAGCCCATGCTGCCCACCAGCCGCTCGACCTGACTGCGCCCGGCAGACAGCCGCGTCACGGCACCCGCCACAAAGGGGCTTGCCGCCAGCGCGCGGGCGAGTTTCGGAAACAGCCATCCCGCGACGCCCTGAAACGGCCCGAGTGCAGCGTTGATCCCCACCACAGCCCGCACATCCGGCAGGATTTCGGTCAGTCGCAGCGCCACGGCCCCGCCCGCCGAATGCCCGATGATCGCGGCGGGCTGCCAGCCCTGATCGGCGCAGAGTGCGGCGATATCCTCGGCCATTTCATCCAGCCCCAGTCGCCGCATCCCGCCCGCGCGCGTATAGCCCTGCCCCGGCAGGTCGGGCATGATCAGCCGGTAGCCCGGCAGATGCGGGATCAGCGGGTGAAAGCTGTGGGCCGAGGCCCCGGCCCCGTGCAACAGCAGCAGATCCGGCCCCGACCCGGTGATCTGGACATGCCATTCATGCGGCCTGCACCGGATCACATGTGAGCACGCAGACATCGGCCAGTCGGGCGGCGGGGCCTGCATCGCCTAGCCGCCCAGCGCCGCGCCGAGCGTCTGCGACAGGGTGCGCGCATCGGCACGCGGGAGCGCGATCATGGTCGCGCCCATCTGATCCGAGAGCGTGCGCAGTGCGGGCTTCGGACGCAGACTGGTATCCACCACCAGCGTGGGTATGGCGCGCTGCGCGATGGCGCGGGCGAGTTGCGCGGCTTCTTCCCCGGCCTGCGCGCGGTCGGCCTGCCCGTCGAGCGCGATATTGCCGCGCCCGTCGGTCAAGAGCGCCAGCGTGGGCGCCATCCCGTGCCCGCGCGCCTGCTCGGCGGCGGCCAGCGCGACCTGCAGCGCGCTTGCCAGCGGGGTCGCGCCGCCACCGGGCAGCCCGGCCAGCCGCCGCTTGGCCTGCACCAGCGAGCGTGTGGGCGGCAGGCTCAGGTCGGCCTGACTGCCGCGGAATGTGATCAGCGCCACATGATCGCGTTTGGAATAAGCCTCGGCCAGCATCAGTTCGACCGCGCCCTTGGCCTCGGCCAGCCGCGCCAGCGCCGCCGAGCCCGAGGCATCGACCACAAAGATCAGCACGCGGTCGGTCTGATCCTGGTAGCGGCGGATGCGGATATCGGCGGGCATCAGCAGCAGACGTCCCTCGGCGCGGCCCGGCATCATCTGTCGGCGCACGCGCTGCCATGGCGCGGCCTGCCGCAGGGTCGCGATCACATCGACGCGCGCGCCTGCGCCCGGCTTGCCCGCGCGCGAAGGCATGGGCCGCCCGCGGCGCAGGGATTTGCGCCTGGCGCCCGCGCCCGACTGGCCCTGCGCCGCGCGCGCCATGCGCGCGGCCTGCAACTGCGCCAGCAGGCCCGGCGGCAGGGCAGCGCGCGCGGCATCCACCAGCATCTCATCGGGGATATCGGGCGGGGTCTGGTCACTGTCCGCGTCGCTCTCGTTCTGGTCGGGCGGTGGCTCGGGCGGCGCCTCTTCAGACGGGGGGGCCTCTTCGGGCAGTCGCGTTGCGCGATGGGCCAGCGTCAGGGCGACGGCGATCTGCAGGTCAGGCTCTTCGACTGTGTCCACACCGCGCCAGGCCGCATGGGCGCGCGCGCAGGCCAGTGCCACGAGCGGCGCGCGCAGGCTGGCAATGCCGAGTTCCGCGGCCACGCGCGTCAGCCGCGCCAGTTCCGCGCCGCACGCGACCTGGCCAAGCCGCGCCTGTGCCGTGGCAATGGCGGCGCGCGGCAGGGTGATGTCGGATGTCTCGGACCAGCTGAACCCGTCCAGCGCAAGGAACAGGCCCAGCCGGTCCGAAAGCGCCTGCGGCAGGCCCTCGCCCTCTTCTGCGGCCTCATCCAGCGCGATCAGGCTGAGCCCGTCACGGGTATCGAGCGCCTGCCCCAGCCGGACCGCCAGCCCCGGCGGGCAGCGTTCGGCCATGGACAGGCACAGCGGCCCGGCATGATCCAGGAGCCCGGCATGGCGCTGCATCGCACCTGTCGCGAGCGTCGCACTGAGATCCAGGCCGCCGGTAAGCGCCTCATCACTGATGCCGGGATGCAGCTTGCGCGGGGCGAGCGGCGCCAGCGCGGCCATGACCCGGTCGCGGACGGGGCCAGTGCGCGCACGCAGCCACAGCCCGCGCAGGCCACGC
The DNA here is from genome assembly GCA_007695345.1 of Paracoccaceae bacterium. Lineage (GTDB taxonomy): Bacteria > Pseudomonadota > Alphaproteobacteria > Rhodobacterales > Rhodobacteraceae > Roseinatronobacter. The sequence goes on from REDZ01000086.1 coordinate 7,529, forward strand.
GGATCGATGGCCAGGAGCGTCAGCGCAAGACCCGTCTGTGCCCAGGGGTCGGCCCCTGGCGGGGGCGGGCGGCCCGGCGAGGCAGCGGATTCGTCAAACGGGGTCATCGTGCTGGCGGGTCTGGCAGGGGGCATATCCCGAGACGGTGCGCGCGACCGATGGCCGGGTTTTGAGTATTTTCGGCAAGATGAAATCAGGTGTCGGACATATGGGGGCGTGGTGTGATCGGGGCGACAGAGACGCCCCCCCGACCATCCGCGGTTGCGCGGGGCGGCGCGGCGTCATGGCAGCACCTCGGCCAGTTGGCGGGCGACGCGGGCGGAGGAGCCTGCCTCATCCAGCGGATCGCGGCGCAGGCGGTGGCGCAGCGCCATCGGCGCGGCGGCGCGGATATGATCGCGGGTCAGTTCCGTGGCACCCTCATACGCGGCCAGCGCGCGGGCGGTGCGCAAGAGTGTGAGTTCGCCCCGCAGCCCGTCCGAGCCGAGCGCGAGGCAGACCGACGCGCAATCATGCAGCGCTACATTCGAGGTGCGGACCTGCGCCAGCGCGGCGCGCGCTGTCAGGATACGATCACGCAGGGCGGCATCCTGCGGCCCCCATTCGGTCATGAAGGCCGCATGATCCGACTCATACGCATCACGACGGCGAATGACCTCGACCCGCGTGTCGATGTCATCGGGGCTGGTCACCTCGACCGACAGGCCGAAACGGTCAAGCAGTTGCGGGCGCAATTCGCCCTCTTCGGGGTTGCCCGAGCCCACCAGCACGAAGCGTGCGGGGTGGCGGATCGACAGCCCCTCACGCTCGACGACATTCTCGCCCGACTGGGCGACATCGAGCAGAAGATCGACGATGTGATCTTCAAGCAGATTGACCTCGTCTATATAGAGATAACCGCGATTGGCGCGCGCCAGAAGCCCGGCCTCGAACGCCTTTTCACCCCGCGTCAGCGCACGTTCGATATCGAGGGCCCCCGTCACCCGGTCTTCGGTCACGCCAAGGGGCAGGTCGACGACCGGCGTAGGGCGGGTGACAAGGGTCTTGTCGGTGATATCGGCCCAGTCGGGGCAGTCCTCCGGTCGGGCAGAGTTGCAGGGACAACCCGCCACAGCCTCGATCGGGGGGAGCAGCGCGGCGAGGGCGCGCACGGCGGTCGATTTGCCTGTGCCGCGGTCGCCAAAGACCAGCACGCCGCCGATCTTGGGGTCGATGGCGGTCAGCACCATCGCGGTCTTCATCTCGTCCTGCCCGACAATGGCAGCAAAGGGGAAAGGCGTCATGCGGCCTCCTGTTCAGTGATGCGGGACAGGGGGTCGCGCCCCTGCCATGTGCCTGTGGCGCCTTTGATGCGGAAGCGGGCGTAAAGCTCTTCGTTGAACCAGCCTTCCTCGCGCACGGCGCGGATCGCCTCGGCATGGGGGCCGCGGCGGGCGAATGCGGCCATGCTGTCCTCATCGGGCCAGATGGAAAAGGTCACCTGATGCAGCATCGGCACTTCACCAATCCCGATCTTGAAGATCACATTGGGGTCCGATCCGACCCTGGCCGAGATATCCGGCACTCTGCCCCAGAAACGCAGCACGCGGCTGGGTTTGACAGTGGCGCGGGTCATGGCGGCGATGGGGCCGTCGCTGGTGCCCTCTGGCGCGAAGGGGCGCGCGCCCGACCAATGGCCGCGCGCGGCAAAGGGTTCGAGATAGAGGGTCATGCTTTCATCCGCGCGGCTGCGCCAGCGGGTGAAGGGCGCGCAGCCCATCCCCGCGCGCGCCGCATCCGCGTTCACCCAGATGCCCAGGATCGCCCAGACCGCCCAGTTGGGGCGCGGTGTGAACCCCTCATCCGTGCCCGAGCCACACAGTTTCCAGAAGCGTAGCCCCTCGATGCGGGGGAGCACACGGCGCGCCAGCCCCATCTGCCCCAGCACCCAGAGCCGCGCGGGCAGGCGGTCAAAGCGGAACAGGCTGAGCGTGACGGATTGCATGACGATTCCCGGATCCTCAGGTGTCAACCCAGATTGTCACACGCCCGCGACAGTGTAAAGCGAAACAATGTAAATCTTGATTGACACTCTGGGGCAGTGTAGGCTGGCCCCAACAACAAGCCGGGAACCACACATGACTGATTCTGCACCGCAACGCGCCATTGTCATCGGCGCCGGGCTGGGGGGGCTGGCCTCGGCCATGCGGCTGGGGGCCAAGGGCTACCATGTCACTGTCCTTGACAAACTGGACCGGCCCGGCGGGCGCGGATCGAGCATCACGCAAGGCGGGCATCGCTTCGATCTCGGTCCGACCATCGTGACCGTGCCGCAGGGGCTGCGCGATCTGTGGGCCGCCTGCGGGCGCGATTTCGACCGCGATGTGACCCTCAAACCCATGGAGCCGTTCTATCAGATCCGCTGGCCGGACGGGTCGCATTTCACCATGCGCGACGATCCGCAGGCGATGGAGGACGAGGTTGCGCGCCTCTCGCCGCGCGATGTGAAGGGCTATCACAAATTCCTTGCCGATGCCGAGGCACGTTACTGGTTCGGGTTTGAGGATCTGGGGCGCCGCCCGATGAACAAGCTGTGGGACCTGATCAAGGTGCTGCCGAAATTCGCCTGGTATCGGGCTGATCGGTCGGTCTATGCCCATGCCGCGCGCCGGTTCCGCGATGAGCGGCTGCGCTTTGCCTTTTCCTTTCACCCGCTGTTCATCGGCGGCGATCCGTTTCGCGTAACATCGATGTATGCGCTGGTCAGCCATCTGGAGAAAGCCTTTGGCGTGCATTACGCGATGGGCGGCGTGCAGGCGATTGCGCAGGCCATGGCCGGCGTGGTCCGCGATCAGGGCGGGATGGTGCGCCTGGGGGTCGAGGTGGATGAAATCCTTGTCGAGGGTGGGCGCGCGGCCGGTGTGCGGCTGGGCGACGGGACCGAGGTGATGGCCGATATCATCGTGTCGAACGCGGATGCGGGCCATACCTATGCGCGGCTGCTGCGCAATCGCCCCAGGAAACGCTGGAGCGATGCGCGCCTCAAGCGCACACGCTGGTCGATGGGGCTGTATGTCTGGTATTTCGGCACCAGGGGCACGCGCGAGATGTGGGGCGATGTGGGGCATCATTCCATCATCGTGGGGCCGCGCTATCGTGACCATATCAAGGATATCTTCATCCGGGGCCATCTGGCCGATGACATGAGCCTTTATGTCCATCGCCCATCTGTCACCGATCCGTCGGTCGCGCCGGATGGCGATGACACCTTCTATGTTCTCTCCCCCGTCCCGCATCTGGGCCATGACAATGGCGTGGACTGGCAGGCCGAGGCCGAACCCTATCGCAAGAAGATGCTTGCCATGCTGGAAGAGCGCCTGCTGCCCGGCCTGTCCGGGCGCATCACCGAAAGCCTGGTTTTCACGCCAGAGACATTTCGCGACCGCTATTTCTCTCCCCTTGGTGCGGGGTTCTCGATCGAGCCGCGCATCCTGCAAAGCGCGTGGTTCCGGCCGCATAATGTCTCCGAGGAACTGCCGGGACTGTTCCTTGCGGGCGCAGGCACCCATCCAGGTGCGGGCGTGCCCGGCGTGATCGGAACTGCCGAGGTTCTGGCCCAGCTTGTCCCCGACGCGGCCCCCGTCGCGCAACTGCCGGTGGCCGCGGAATGAGCGCTGAACAGGATATGGCCGCCTGCCGCGCGGCAATTCGCACAGGCTCGCTTTCGTTTCACGCGGCCTCGAAACTTCTGCCCGCGCGGGTGCGCGACCCGGCGCTGGTGCTTTATGCCTTTTGCCGCGTGGCTGATGACGCCGTGGATGAAGGCGCGGACCCGGTGGCCGCCGTGCTGAGCCTGCAGGACCGGCTGGACCGCGCCTATGCCGGGCAGCCGCGCGAAGCCCCCATCGACCGCGCCTTTGCGCGACTGATCGAGGCGCATGACCTGCCCCGCGCGCTGCCCGATGCGCTGTTGGAAGGGCTGGCATGGGATGCCGATGGCCGCCGGTTTGACACGCTGTCGGATGTGCGCGCCTATTCCGCGCGCGTGGCTGCGGTGGTGGGCGTGATGATGTGCGTGCTGATGGGTGTGCGCGACCGCGACCGGCTGGCGCGCGCCTGCGATCTGGGGCTGGCGATGCAGCTGACCAATATTGCCCGCGATGTCGGCGAGGATGCACGGCTGGGCCGGATCTATCTGCCGCTGGACTGGTTCGCAGAGGCCGGGATCGACCCGCAGGACTTCCTCGCGTCCCCTGCACCGCGCGCCGAGATCCGCGCCATGACGGCACGCCTGCTGCGCGAGGCTGATCGCCTCTATCAGCGGGCCGAGCCGGGCATGGCGGCGCTGCCGCTCTCTTGCCGACCTGGCATCTTTGCCGCACGCCATATCTATGGCGGTATCGGCACAGTGATCCGCGGCAATGGCTGCGATTCCGTGACCCAGCGCGCGGTAACGGGGACGAAGCGCAAACTGGGCTGGCTGGCGCTGGCCGGGCTGCAGGCGGGCGCGAGCATGGTGCTGCCGCGCATGGCCACGCTTTATGCCCGACCCTGCCCCGAGGTGGCCTATCTGGTCGAGGCGGCGGCCGTGGATGCGCCGCAGATGCCGCGTTCGGATGCGCTGATCGACATGCTCGCGCGGCTGCGTGAGGATGATCTGCGCCGCCGCAATGCCTATGGCGCACTGGACCGGCGCAGCGCCTGACCTAGCTCCGACCAGAGCGGCAAGCGCCCGCGCGCCCGCAAGGGCGCCCCAGTAAAGGCTTGCACCCGGAACGGGTGCGCCGCATGGTCAGGCGCAACAGATGGAGCGCGACAATGGACTGGATGCTGTTTCTTACCTTTCTTGCGGCCTGCGGGGCCGCAGGCGCGACCGGTTCCATGTTCGAGCCGGGAACCTGGTATCGCGATCTGAACAAACCGGTCTGGACCCCGCCGGGGATCGTCTTTCCGCTGGTCTGGGTCACGCTCTATCTCGCCATCGCCTATGCCGCGATGCGGATTGCCCTGATCGATGGGTCGGGCCAGGCGCTGGCCTTCTGGGCGGCGCAGATCGCCTTCAACACGCTCTGGTCGCCTGTGTTTTTCGGGCTCAAGCGGATGCGCGCAGCCATGGTTATCCTGTGTTTCCTGTGGGTCTTTGTCGCCGCGACAATGCTCAGCTTCTGGGTGCTTGACCCGGTCGCGGGCATGCTCTTCGCGCCCTATCTGTTGTGGGTCACCATTGCGGGGGCGCTGAATTTCTCGGTCTGGCAGCGCAACCCGCAATTCGCCTGAGGCATCCACCCCGCGCCCCCGAGGGGCGTGCAAGGGTGGGTGGGTGGGCATGCCCCTCGGGGGCGCGGGGGTGTTACGGGCCAGAGGGCTCCAGGGCGGCGGGACCAAAAATCGTCCGCGCATGATCACGCAGATAGATCCGCAGCCAGGGCGTGAAGCGTTCCGGGCGCCGTTCGATCAGCGCCGCCAGCGCAGGCAGGCTGATCCAGTCGGTATCGACCACTTCATCGGGATTGGGCGTGACTGCCAGATCGGGCATCGCGCGCGCCGTGAACACCTGCACCTGTTCGTGCTCGATCAGCCCACCGCCCACATCGGCGCGATACTCGATCTCGGCGACATGGGTCAGTGACAGCCCGGTAATCCCCAGCTCCTCATCCAGACGCCGGGTCGCGCAGTCCAGATCCGCCTCGCCCCAATGCGGATGGGTGCAGCAGGTATTCGTCCACAGCCCCGGTGTGTGATATTTCTCCAGGGCGCGGCGCTGCATCAGCACGCGGTCGCCTTCGGTCACAAAGACCGAGATCGCCTTGTGTCGCAGTCCCCGCCGGTGCACATCCATCTTGTCCATGGAGTGCAGGGTGCCATTTTCCCAGGCGGGGATCAGCCAGCTCATGTGTGGCCAGGCCGGACCAGCCCGCTCAGATGCATCAGGTTCTTGATGCCGATCTTGATATGCGCAAGCGGGCGTGCCGCCACCAGTTTCTTGTTCATATAGGCCTCGAATGTGAGCCGCTGCACGTCGATATCGTGACAGAGCGAGACGAAACGCTCGCGCCGTTCATCCGATTTGTAATAGGCGTCCTGCATCTGGCGCAACACCCGAAAGACGGTCTTGTGATCGCGCATGAACAGCTTTCGCGCCAGGCGCAGGTCTCTGGCCTTGCCCGAGGCGAGTGCCGCCAGCGCCGCGGTCGCGGCGACGCGCCCGCCGACCATGGCGTAATAGATCCCCTCACCCGAACTTGGCGCAACCACGCCCGCCGCATCGCCGGCCAGAACGACATCGCGGCCATTGTCCCAGCGGTCCATCGGATGCAGCGGTATGGGCGCGCCTTCGCGGCGGATCGTCTCGCACCCTTCAAGGCCGGACATCTTGCGCAGGGCGGCGGTCGCCTCTTTCAGATTGGCCTCGGGCTTTTCCGTGCCCATGCCCACCGAGCAGCTTGTGCCATGCGGGAACACCCAGCCATAGAAATCGGGGCTGATGCGGCCATCATAGATCACATCGCAGCGGTCGGGGTCATAGACGTCATTGGCGGGCGGGGCCTTGATGATCTCGTGATAGGCGATGACGTAGGGGATCTTGTCGCCGCCCGGCACCTCGGCCCGCGCCACGTTCGAGCGCGCGCCATCTGCGCCGATGACGAATTTCGTGGCGCTGCGGCGTTCTTCCCCGCTCGCCTTGTCGCGCCAGACGACATGGGTGCCCTCTGCGTTACGTTCGATGCGCAGGAAGGTGCCAGTCAGCCGCTCGGCCCCGTGTTCTGCCGCACGCAGGCGCAGGAATTCGTCGAAATGCTCGCGATCGACCATGCCGACAAAGCCGTTTTCAATGGGAATATCCACCGCGCGACCTGTGGGTGAGATCATGCGCGCCGTGGTGATATGCGCGACAAGCTGATCCTCGGGAATCTCGAAATCCGCGATCAGGCGCGGGGGGATCGCCCCGCCGCAGGGCTTGATGCGGCCCGCACGGTCCAGAAGCGCCACGCGCTTGCCCGCGCGCGCCAGATCATCCGCAGCCGTTGCACCCGACGGGCCACCCCCCACGATAAAGACATCATAGCTCATGGATCATTCCCCCGGAACAAGTTGCGGCGCACGCGGCACCATGATGCGCGCGGCAAGGAATGCCGACGCCACGAAAATCGCCGCCTGCACGGAAAAGACCGTGCCAAACGCCTCGGCCACAGGCAGCAGGCTGCGCGCCAGATCGACCAGCGCCGCGCCCGTCAGCCCGCCAAAGCCCGCGGCCATGGCCTGTGACGCGCCCCACAGCCCCACGCGCGCGCCCTCGCGCCGGTCCGCGCCCTCGCCCGCAAGCTGCATCATCGCGCCGATGGCTGCGACTGCGAACATGCCGTTGAAGAACCCAAGTCCGATGACCAGCGGCATCAGGGGCAGGGTCAGCACAGGGGCCGAGGCGATCGCCATCAGCACCACAGCAGAGCCCATGCAGCCCGAGACGACCCAGAACCGTAGCGATCCCAGCCGCAAGCCCGTGGCGGCAACCCCAACCAGCACCATGCCCAGAAACACGCCACCATTCTGCGCGCCCGACATCGAGGTCGACTGCCCCGGTGTGAAGCCAAACACGAGACCTGCGTAAGGCTCCAGGATCAGTTCCTGCATGAAATAGGCGGTCATGGACAGGAACACGAAAAAGGTGAAGTGACGCGCGCGTGTGTCGGCCCAGATTTCGCGTATCCCGTCGCGAAAGCGCACTGGTTGCGGCGCAGGGCGGGTGATGACCCGCCGCTCTATACCCCAGACGGCCAGCATCGTCAGCGCAACTGCGCCTGCGCAGATGATGGCAACAATCGCCAGCAGCCGCGCGTGGCTGTAGGGGTCAAGAAATGCGCCTGCGGTGATGGCGGTCAGCGCAATGCCCGCGATCATCATCAGCCATGTGATCGTCGCCGCCGCCGGGCGGCGGTGGTCCGCCGTGGCTGTGGCCAGGAGCGCCAGAAGCGATGTCCCCGAGGCGCTGACCCCCAGCCCGATCACCACATAGGCGATGACCGACAGCGCCAGCCCCAGGGCGAGATTGCTCTCCAGCACCGGGATCGCCGCTGCCGCGCCCAATCCGCCCAAGGCCAGCATGACCATGCCCGCAATGATCCAGCGGGTGCGATTGCCGCCCTGATCGGCCAGATGGCCCCAGTTGGGCCGCGTGATCTGCACGCCATAATGCAGCGCCACCAGGAACCCCGGCAACACCACGGGCAACGCCAGTTCGACCACCATCAGCCGATTCAGGGTCGAGGTCATCAGCACCACGATGGCCCCCAGACAGGCCTGCACCAGCCCCAGACGGAAGATCTGCACCCAGCTCAACGTCATGCGCCGATCCCCCGCAGGGCAAAGGCCGCGACCATCATGCCCAGCACATAGGGGCCGACGCCTGTGCCGTTGAACCACGGCGCCAGCCGCGCCGGGTCCTTGCGCCAGCGGCCAAAGGCCCAGACCTGCACGCCGATCCCCAACGCGATCAGCCCGGCATGGACCGGCGCGCCCCAGATCAAAAGCAGGAACACGACGACCAGTTGCGCCATGATCATGCCGGTGCCTGCCACTGTCGCGGCATCGACCGGCCCGAGTGTGACCGGCAGCGATTTCAGGCCCATCTGGCGGTCACCCTCGATCGCCTTGAAATCATTGATCGTCATGATGCCATGCGCGCCCAGCCCATAGAGGACCGCAATCGCCACGATCTCGAAACGCGGCGCGCCTGCCGCGATGACGGCAGCGCCTGTGAACCAGGGCAGGCTTTCATAACTCAGCCCCACCAGTCCCGGTCCCCACCAGCCCGAACGCTTCGCGCGGACCGGCTCGGCCGAATAGGCCCATGCGGCCAGCACGGCCAGCACAGTCGCGCCAAAGCCCCAGGGGCCAAGCTGCCAGCCCACGACCAGCGCCAGCACAGTCATCATGAGCGCGATATAGAGGCCCCAGCGCCCGGGGATGCGCCCCGAGGGGATGGGGCGGTCGGGTTCGTTGATCGCATCGACATGCCGGTCGCACCAATCGTTGGCGGCCTGGCTCATCCCGCAGACAATGGGACCGGCCAGAAGCACGCCCAGCACCACCAGCGCCCATGACTCAGGCCAGATACCGACCGAGATGACGCCACACAGATAGGCCCACATCGGCGGAAACCATGTGACGGGCTTGATCAGCTCCAGCATCGCGGCAGGCTGCGGCATACGGGCGGGGATCTGGTCGGCTGTGCTCATGCTGTAAACTTTGCCTTCCATTCGCGAGTCGAGCAAGTGTAAAGTTTGATTTACAGTCAAAAAGTGGGGCTACGGGCGGGAAAAGGACCGGCATTCGGGGCGCGGGAGGGTGGGTGGGGCGACCCGAATGCCGGTCCTTTTCCCGAATGCAGCGCAAAGACACAGGCGTCGTCCCCCTGCGCGCGGCAGCGCTCCTCGACCACGCGGATGTCGGGCCAGACCAGCCGCGCGAACAGCCGCTCGAACACGGCGGCATGCCAGTGACATAGCGGGACGTCAGATGGCCCGGTCACCAGCGGGTTTCCCGCAATCTCGAAGCGCAGGGGCGCACGGGTCAGAATCCGGAACTGTCCTGACCCGGCAAAGGTCCAGGCGTGGCGCGCGATGGCCGCGCTCAGCAGACGCGCGCCCGCCCAGCCCGGCAGCGCGCGGATCAGCCGCTGCGCCGGGGCGGGGATCCGATGGGCCAGAATGTAGTCGCCCGTCGCCAGCCCGGCAGCGCGCTGGATGCGGGCAAACCGGTCAGGCAGATACAGTCGCACGGCATCGTGCAGACAGGCCACATCCGCCTCGGGCAGCATCCCGGCATCAAGGGGCGGTGCGACGATGCCGGCGCGGTGCAGAAGCGCCCCGCGCAGGGCCTCGCCGATTTCCGCATCCAGAACGGGCAGATGCTGCAACACGGCATTCGGCCCGATGCGTGAAACAGCCGTCCCCATCGCGCTATTCCGCCGGTTCACGCAGCGCAGGCGTTGCCCCATTCGGCATCCGGAAGACGCGCGGTGATTCTGCCTCGGCATCCTCGATCTGCCCGCCACCGCCACACGCCCGGATCGCGGCACGTTCGGCCGCCCGCGCCTTGCCTTGCACGCGCAGCGCCTCGCGCCGCTCTGCGGCCTTGCGCTTCTTGTCCGCGTGATCTTCCCAATCCGCCAGTTGCGCATCGGCAATGGTGCGGCTCATGTCGAAGCCGAAATCCAGATCGTCGCGGGACTTCATGCTGAAATAGTCGGTCTTGCCCAGATCATAGAACTGCCGCTGAACACCGGCCTTCAGAAACGCCTTGAGGCAGCCCAACAGATATTTGCGCCGGTAGCCCGTTCCGCGCCACGGGTAATGGAACAGTGCCTTTTGCATGTAGAAGCGGCGGTAATTCTTCAGCACCCCCTCCAGCAGCCGCCCGCGCGTCATGGCCTTGGGCTTCATGATCGGCGTGACGAAATTGTATTTCGAATAGTCGAACACCTCGACCTGATCGCGCAATTCCTGAAACAGCGGCGTGAAGGGCCAGGGCGTGTACATCGCCCAGTTCGCCAGATCGGGCTGCCAGTCCCAGGCCATGCGATAGGTCTCTTCCAGCGTCTCGGGCGTCTCATTGTCCAGGCCGACGATGAACTGTGCCTCGGTGAAGATATCGGCCTCGCGCAAGAGGCGGATCGCTTCCTTGTTCTGGGCGACCGTGGTTTCCTTGTTGAACTGATCGAGCTTGAGCTGCGCCGCCGCTTCGGTCCCGAGCGACACATGCACCAGCCCTGCCTCGCGGTAGAAGCTCAGCAGATCCTTGTCGCGCATGATGTCCGTGACGCGGGTATTGATGCCCCACTGAATCCGGCGCGGCAGGTCGCGGGCGATCAGCTCTTCGCAGAACTGGATGAATTTCTTGCGATTGATGGTGGGTTCCTCATCGGCGAGGATAAAGAAGCCGACGCCGTGATTTTCGACCAGATCCTCGATCTCGTCCACAACCTTCTTCGGGTCGCGCACCCGGTAGTCGCGCCAGAATTTCCACTGGCTGCAGAAGGAACAGGTAAAGGGACAGCCGCGCGCCATGTTCGGGATGGCAACGCGGCGGTTCAGCGGCACATAGATGTACTTGTCCCATTCCAGGATCGACCAGTCCGGGGTGATCCCGTCCAGATTCTTGACGGTCGAGGCCGCCTGCGTGGCCTTGATCTCATCACCGTCGATAAAGGCGAGGCCGTGGATCTTGCGCCGGTCCTCGGGCCAGCGCCCCTCGGCTATGGCGGTCATCAGCTCGACAACGATTTCCTCGCCCTCGCCGCGCACGATGGTGTCGATCCAGGGCGCCTCGGTCAGGACCTGCCGGAACATGAAGGTCGCATGCACACCGCCCAGCACGGTCACACAATCGGGCACAACCTCGCGTGCGATTTTCAGCACCTCTTCGGCGACATAGATCGAGGGGGTGATCGCCGTGGTGCCGACGACATCCGGCTTCAGCTCTGCCAGCCGGGCGCGAAGGGTATCATCATCGACATGATTGGTCATCGCGTCGATGAAATGGATATCATCGAAACCCGCCGCTTTCAGCGCCCCGGTCAGATAGGCGACCCAGGCGGGTGGCCAGCTCCCGGCAATCTCGGCCCCGCCGGAATGGTAATTGGGGTGAATAAAGACGATGCGCATGCCAACCTCCGCTTTGTGTAAAGCCAGATTGACACGCAGACTGTCAGGAGTAATTGACTTGGATCAATCGCCCGCGATCATTCCTCGTCGCGCGACAGGATTCCGTATTTCCGCAGCTTCACATAGAGCGACTGGCGCGACAGGCCCAGCATCTCGGCGGCAGCCACGCGGTTGTTTCGCGTCAGCTCGATCGCGGTTTCGATACAGATCTTCTCGATCACATTGGTCGTGTCCGCCACGATTTCCTTCAGCGTTGACGAGCCGACAAGCTCCATCACGCCGCGCATGTCGGAATCGGTCGGGCTGGCTTCGGACCGCTGGGCGGTCGTGGTCGAGGCATTCCGAATGACCAATGCCAGCATCGGCTCGATACGCTCATCCAGCCATGTCGCCGAAATCTCGACCGCGATCTGGGCGTCAAACCCTGTCTTTAGCTTGGTCGAATAGAACCGCACCTGCCCGCTGCGCTGCGCATTCTCGATCAGCACTTTCAGATCAACCGTGCTGCGGGCCAGGAACTCCGACATGCTGATCCCGCGCAATTCCTTGATGCTGGGCATGTCGGTGAGGTTCAGAAACGTCTCATTCGCGTCGACAATCCGGCCATCGCGATCCGCGAAAACGATCGCATCAGGGGCGCGATAGAACAGCTGGCGCAGATTCGCGATCAGCCGGCCGTCGGAAACCGCGCCGAATTCCGGGTCAACCATACGCACGAAAATCAACTGCTCGCCCGCCGCGCGGAACAGCTTGGAGGTCAGCAACAGCCGGGACTGGCTGCCCTTGACCTCGACATCGATGGGCTCGGGCGTTTCGAGCGCGATATGGCGCGTCAGCTCGGCGATCAGACCTATTTTGTCGCGCGTCACGAATCGGTCGGGAAAGGACGTGCCGATCAGAGCGCCACGCTGCACGCCCAGAAGCGATGCGGCATTGTGGTTCGCATCCACGACGCGGCCCGTTCCGGCCGCGACCAGCGCCACCGCGTCCGAGGTGAAATCCATCAGCAGGCGATAGCGCGTGTCCAGTTCGCGCCGCGTTTCGTAATCCTGTTCAAGGGCGATCTGCGCATTCAGCAATTGCTGCTGCATCTCGATCACCATGCGCTGATCCTGCCCCAGCATCAGGACTTCCTTGCGCGCAGGAATCCAGTGCATCGCATAGCGCACCGGCACCGCCTCGCCCACGGCATTGCGGTGTTCCAGTTCAGCCCACCGCGACGGCGTCTCTTCCCCCTGCAGCGCGCGTTCGGTCAATTCCCCCACGCGTTGCTCGAACTGCTGGACCGATTCCCCCGCAAGCAACTCGGCAAAGGGGCGCCCGACCCAGTCATTGACAATGCTGGCCAGCGGCGAAGAGGGGCGCGCCACGGCAATGCTGACGCATTGATCCGCATCAAGCGTCAGGGATACATCCGACAGCGTGGTGACAACCGAAGAGACCACCGGATCCTGCAATATGGGTTGCGCCCCCTGCAATCGGATATTGATCCCATCATTAGACACGCTCAGCCCGCTCCTTCTCGCGACTCGACGGCGGCCGCACGCTCAATTGGGTCTTCGGATCATTCCGCGGCGACTTGCCCACCATGATCAGCGATAAAGGCGAGCGCTTCGGAAATGTCGGCGGTTGCCAGATCCGCCCCCATCCGTGCAGCCAGAGAGCGAGAGCTCATCTGCTGGCCCATTTCTGCGACGATACCGCCTCCACATACCACTTTCAGTCGGCTACCAAAATTCTGGCGAATGGTGTTTACCAATTCGGCGCTGGACGCAAGGCTTGATCTGTTCGCACAGGAAACAAAAACAGCCTCATAGCGCCGTTCTTGCAGGGTTTTGACCAGTTTCTGCGAATCTATCGCCAACGAAACCTTGACCGAGACGCCCATACGGCGCAATTGGTTCGCTGCGACCATCGTGCCGAAGCAATGCTGTTCTCCCATCGGCAATACCAGCAGGACGCAGTGCCCCATGGCCCCGCATGTGCTGTCTGCAAACCAGGCGTCACCCAGTTCCCGCAACAACGCCTGCAGCCGGGACACCGCGATGGATGCCTGCAGAATGTCGATTTCGCTTTCGTGCCAGGCAGTCCCGATTCGACTGATTGCCGTTGCCAGATAGATATCCACGACCTGTTCGGCTGACACATCGGCGCGGCGTATCGCGTCATAGAATTCCGTCAGAACCCCGCGCTCACCAGTCATGGCGTGACGGATCAGAATGTCCAGAAAATCTTCGCGCGCCGGGCCGTTCTCGATGCGGTGCGACCGCGTCAATTCCGACACGCCGCGCATCGCAAGCCTGCGCAGCGCGGCCTCTGTCGGTCGCTGAAATTCGTTTGCTATGGGGCTCAGGCTATCCATCACGTTCCTCAGTCTGCCAGACCGCGCCGCAGGTGACATGCCCAACGACTCACGTGCGTGCATACCACTGTCTACACGGTCGCAGGAAAGACACGCATTGTCAAAAGAAACTTACACTCCACCCCGAAAGGCATGCCACCCAAGGCCCTATTCCCGACAAAACCAATAATAAAAGGGCTTTGACTTAGTGGAGCGACCAGCGCATCAGGGTTTCGCCCCTTTGATCCGACTCTCGAGTGTGTAAATTATAATTGACACTTTGTCGGACGTGGCGCTAAGATTTGCTTGGGAATCGAAAAACTGGGGGCTGCCGCATGGGCAGAACGATCACCAAGCCACTTTACACGCCGGAACAGCGCCGCATCCGCGACAGCTCCCGCTGGACGCTGGTGCAGGGCATTCTGGCGCCGGTGCAACTGCTGATCTGCCTGGTCTCGGCAGTGCTGGTGGTCCGCTTCCTTGTGACAGGCGAAGGCTATGTCGCCGCCACGATTTCGGTGCTTCTCAAGACATTGGCGCTCTATGTCATCATGGTGACCGGCGCGATCTGGGAAAAAGAGGTGTTCGGCCAGTATCTGCTGGCGGAACCCTTCTTCTGGGAAGATGTCGTCAGCTTTGCCGTGATCGCGCTGCATACACTCTATCTGGCCGCCCTGTTCGGTGGCTTCATGACCCCGGAACACCTGATGATCCTCGCGCTCGTGGCCTATGCGATCTATGTGGTCAATGCGGTCCAGTTCGTCTGGAAGCTCCGCCTGGCCCGGCTCAGCGCTGCCGCCACCGAGGAAGGAGTGACCGCATGACCACCCCCCCGACATCCGGCTGCACTGATACGCCCGTGCTGCGCGAACGCGGCCAGCGCGAGGTGTTCTGCGGGCTGACCGGCATCATCTGGCTGCACCGCAAGATGCAGGACGCGTTCTTTCTGGTCGTGGGGTCGCGCACATGCGCGCATCTGCTGCAATCGGCGGCTGGCGTCATGATCTTTGCCGAACCGCGCTTTGGCACGGCGATTCTGGAAGAAAAGGACCTTGCGGGCATGGCCGATGCCAATGCCGAACTGGACCGCGAGGTCGCGCGCCTGCTCGAACGCCGCCCCGATATAAGGCAGCTTTTCCTCGTCGGCTCCTGCCCGTCCGAGGTCATCAAGCTCGACCTGTCGCGCGCCGCCGAACGGCTGAGCGAGATTCACGCCCCAAGGGTGCGCGTGCTGAACTACTCGGGTTCGGGGATCGAGACGACCTTTACCGAAGGCGAGGATGCCTGTCTGGCCGCGATGGTCCCGGCCCTGCCCAAGACCGAGGCGCGCGAATTGCTGATGGTCGGCGCGCTGCCCGATGTGGTCGAGGATCAGGCGCTTGCGCTTCTGGATCAGATCGGCGTCGGCCCGGTCCGTTGCCTGCCCGCCAAGCGCGCCGAGCTTGACGCCGCCATCGGCCCGAATACGCGCTATGCGCTCACCCAGCCCTTTCTGGGCGACACCCATGCCGCCTTGCAGCGCCGCGGCGCGCAGCGCATTGCCGCCCCCTTCCCTTTCGGCGCCGAAGGCACGACCCTCTGGCTCAAGGCCGTGGCCGCCGAATTCGGCATCGGCCCCGACACGGTGGATGCCGTCGTCGCAGCCCCCCGCGCCCGCGCCGAAAAGGCGATCGCCGCGGCGGCTGCCACCCTGCAGGGCAAGCGCGTCTTCTTCATGCCCGACAGTCAGCTTGAAATTCCGCTGGCCCGCTTCCTGACCCGCGAATGCGGCATGCAGGCGATCGAAATCTCGACACCCTTCCTGCATGCCGAACTCCACCGCCCTGAGCTGGAGCTGATCGCCAAGGGCCCCACCATATCCGAGGGCCAGGATGTCGATCTGCAGCTTGACCGCGTGCGCGCCACGCGCCCCGACCTGACGATCTGCGGTCTTGGCCTCGCCAACCCGCTCGAGGCCGAGGGGCTGGCCACCAAATGGGCCATCGAGCTGGTCTTCACGCCCGTGCATTTCTACGAACAGGCCGGCGATCTGGCCGCGCTCTTCGCCCGTCCCCTGCGCCGCCGCGAGATCCTCAGGGCGAGCCACCCCAACCGGATGGAGGCCGCAGAATGACCCGCATCTTCATCTTGCAAGAAATACTCAAAACAAAGCGTCTGCCATGAAGCTCGCCGTCTGGACATATGAAGGCCCGCCCCATGTCGGCGCGATGCGCGTCGCGACCGGCATGCGCGATCTGCACATGGTTCTGCACGCCCCGCAGGGCGATACCTATGCCGATCTGCTGTTTACCATGATCGAGCGGCGCGATCACCGCCCGCCGGTCAGCTACACCACCTTTCAGGCACGCGATCTGGGCGCGGATACGGCGGGGCTGTTCATGACGGCCGCGCGCGATGCTCATGCGCGGTTCGACCCGCAGGCGCTGCTGGTCGCGGCCTCCTGCACCGCAGAACTCATTCAGGACGATCCCGGCGGGCTGGCCGAAACCATGGGCCTGCCCGTGCCTGTCATCCCACTGGAACTGCCCAGCTATCAGCGCAAGGAAAATTTCGGCGCTGACGAGGCGTTTTTGCAGCTCTGCCGCGCATTGGCGCGCCCGATGGCGCGCACCGAGCGTGTCACCTGCAACATCCTTGGCCCCACGGCGCTCGGATTTCGCCACCGCGATGATCTGGCAGAAATCACGGGGCTTCTGTCGGAAATGGGGATCGAGGTGAATGTCGCCGCGCCGATGGGTGCCTCGCCCGCTGACATCGCCCGCATGGGGGCTGCGCATTTCAATGTGCTGCTCTACCCGGAGACGGCCGAATCAGCGGCCCGCTGGTTGGAGCGTGAGCACGATCAACCCTTCACAAAGACCATCCCCATCGGTGCGCACGCCACTCGCGCCTTTATCGAGGAAGTGCGCGCCCTCTCGGGCAGCACGCTGGCGGTGGACGAGTCGCGCCTGCGGCTGCCGTGGTGGGCGGCCTCGGTGGACAGCACCTATCTGACCGGCAAGCGCGTGTTCCTGTTCGGCGATGGCACTCATGTCATGGCCGCCGCAAAGGTCGCGCGCGACGAGATGGGGTTCGAGGTCTGCGGCATGGGCTGCTACAACCGCGAACAGGCCCGCCCGATGCGCGCGCTGGCCAAGGAATTCGGGCTGACGGCCCTGATCACCGATGACTATCTCGATGTCGAGGCCGCCATTGAAGAGGCCGCGCCAGAGATGATCATGGGCACGCAGATGGAACGCCATATCGGCAAGCGCCTGGGCATCCCCTGCGCGGTCATCTCGGCCCCTGTCCATGTGCAGGATTTCCCCGCCCGCTATTCACCCCAGATGGGGTTCGAGGGTGCGAATGTCCTGTTTGACACCTGGGTGCATCCGCTGGTGATGGGACTGGAAGAGCACCTGCTGGTCATGTTCCGCGAGGATTTCGAATTCCACGACGCGGCTGGCCCCTCCCACCATGGCAGCAAGGCGCAACCCCTGCCCACGGAGGCAACCGCCGCGCATGCGGCCGCGGATGAAGGGGGTGTGACGCCCCCGCCAGCCGCGCCCCCTTCGCCGGACAGCATCGTCTGGCTGGGCTGCGCGGAGCGTGAGTTGAAGAAAATTCCGTTTTTCGTGCGCGGCAAGGCCCGCCGCAACACCGAAAAATTCGCGGGCGAAAAAGGCCTGCGCGAAATTACCGTCGATACGCTTTACGAGGCCAAGGCCCATTATGCTCGATAGTCGCGACATACAGCCCCCGCCCTACCGCTTCGTGGTGGTGACGCTCGACGCCCATGCCGCCGGCCCGGCAGCCCGCGCGCTGCCACGGCTGCGCGCCGATTTCCCCGGTCTGGAAATCTCGATCCACGCGGCCGCCGAATGGGCCGAGAATCCTGCCGCGCTGGCCGAGGCCAAGGCCGCGATCAATGCCGCTGATATCGTTGTCGCCAATCTTCTGTTCATCGAGGAACATGTCACCGCCTGCCTGCCCGAATTGCAGGCCGCGCGGGCGCGCGCCGATGCCTTCGTCGGTGTGATCGCCGATCCGCAGATCGTCAAGCTGACGAAAATGGGCGATCTGGACATGGCGAAACCGGCCAGCGGCATCGCCAGGATCATGAAGAAACTGCGCGGTGGCGGCGACAAGTCCAAACCCGCCAGCGGCGCCAAGCAGATGAGCCTGCTGCGCCGTCTGCCGAAAATCCTGCGTTTCATCCCCGGCAAGGCGCAGGACCTGCGCGCCTGGTTCCTGTCGATGCAATACTGGCTTGGCGGCTCGGACGAGAATATCGAGGCGATGATGCGCTTTCTGATCGCGCGCTACGCCGACCGCCCCGAATGGCGCGAGATCAAGGCCGCTGCCCCCGTCGATTACCCCGAAACCGGGCTTTACCATCCTGATCTGAAGGGCCGTATCACCACCGATCCCAGCGCCCTGCCCCGCCCTGCGGGGGCACAGGGGACTGTCGGCCTGCTGTTGATGCGCTCCTACATCCTTGCGTCGGACACGGCGCATTATGATGCCGTCATCCGCGCGCTGGAGGCAAAGGGCCTTGCGGTTGTGCCTGCCTTTGCCGGTGGCCTTGATGGACGGCCTGCGATTGCCGAATACCATCAGGACAAGATCGACGCGCTGCTGTCGCTTACGGGATTCAGCCTTGTGGGCGGCCCGGCCTATAATGACAGCCCGGCCGCCGTGGAAACCCTCAGCGCGCTGAATGTCCCCTATCTTGTCGCCCACCCGCTGGAGTTTCAGACGCTGGGCCAATGGGCGTCTTCCGCCACGGGCCTTGGCCCGGTGGAAACGACCATGCTGATTGCGCTGCCCGAAATCGACGGCGCGACATCGCCCACGGTCTATGGCGGGCGGCACGGGGCCGGGACATGCACGGGTTGCGCGCAGGGCTGCCAGGCAGCGCCGGACACCCGCGCCATGGCACCCTGCCTCGAGCGTATCACCTCGCTGGCCGAGAAACTCTCGCGCACCGTGGCTCTGCGCCGCAAGGAGAATGCTGCGAAAAAGGTCGGCATCGTGCTGTTCGGCTTTCCGCCCAATGCCGGCGCAGTCGGCACAGCGGCCTATCTTGATGTGTTCGAAAGCCTCTACAACACACTCAGCCGGATGAAGGCCGAGGGCTACAGCCTGGAGCTGCCCGACACGGTCGAGGCGCTGCGCGAGGCCGTGCTGAAGGGCAATGCTGCGCAATACGGGCAAGAGGCCAATGTGGCCGCCCATGTCAGCGCTGATGAGATGGTGAAGAATTGCCCACCGCTCTCCGCCATCGAGTCCGTCTGGGGGCCTGCGCCCGGGCGCGTGCAATCGGACGGGCGGGGCGTGTTCATTCTGGGCGCGCAATTGGGTAATGTATTCGTCGGCGTCCAGCCCACCTTCGGGTATGAGGGCGACCCCATGCGCCTGCTCTTTGAGAAGAGCTTTGCGCCGACCCATGCCTTTACCCAGTTCTATCTTTGGCTGCGCAACACGTATCAGGCCGATGTCGTGCTGCATTTCGGAATGCATGGCGCGCTGGAATTCATGCCCGGCAAACAGACCGGGATGGGCGCAAGCGACTGGCCCGACCGACTGATCGGCGAGATGCCGAATATCTATCTCTATGCGGCGAACAACCCGTCCGAGGCATCGCTGGCCAAGCGCCGCTCGGGCGCTGTGACGATCACGCATCTGACACCCCCGGTGGCTCAGGCAGGGCTCTACAAGGGATTGCAGGAGCTGAAGGATTCACTGGCGCGCTGGCGCCGGATGGAGGAAACGGACCGGGCCCGCCCGGACCTGGAGAGCCTGATCGCGGAACAAGCGGCAGCCGTCGATCTGGACGGCGCGCCGGATGCGCTGTGGGTGCGGCTTCTGGAATGCGAGGATGCGCTGATCCCCGAAGGTCTGCATATCGTCGGGCGCACGCTGGACGCGGCAGCCCGCGCGCGGATGCTCGACAATGTGGATGCGACGCCCGACCAACGCGCAGAGATGGACGCAGCCTTGCAGCAGGATGGCGAGTTGACCGGGCTGATGCGCGCGCTCAGCGCCGAATTCATTGCGCCGGTGCCCGGCGGCGATCTGATCCGCAGCCCCGAAATTCTGCCCACGGGCCGCAATATCCATGCCTTTGATCCGTTCCGCATGCCCACAGCCTTTGCCCTGCGCGAAGGCAAGGATCAGGCAGCAAAACTGCTGGAGACGCACCCGACCCTGCCGCGCACAGTTGCGATGGTGCTCTGGGGGTCGGACAACATCAAGTCCGATGGCGGGCCGATTGCGCAGGCCCTGGCACTGATCGGGGCCACCCCGCGCTTTGATGCCTATGGACGGCTGTCGGGCGCAAACCTGATCCCGCTGGCAGAGCTGGGGCGCCCGCGCATCGATGTGGTGATGACACTGTCGGGGATTTTCCGCGATCTGCTGCCCTTGCAAACGCGGCTTCTGGCCGAAGCGGCCTACAAGGCCGCGATGGCCGATGAACCCGAGGCGCAGAATTTCATCCGCGCCCATGCACTCGCGGCCAGCCGCGATCTGGGGGTTGATCTGGAAACCGCGGCCCTGCGCGTCTTTTCCAATGCGGAAGGGGCTTATGGGTCCAATGTGAACCAGCTCGTCGACAGTTCGGCCTTTGGCGATGAGGATGAGCTGGCCGACGCCTATCAGAACCGCAAGGGCTTTGCCTATGGCATGGGCGGCAAGCCGGTCGCGCAGCCCGAATTGCTGAAGGCCACGCTGAAGACGGTCGATCTGGCCTATCAGAACCTGGAATCGGTCGAACTGGGGGTCACCACGGTTGACCATTATTTCGACACGCTGGGCGGCATTGCCCGCGCCGTGAAGCGCGCGCGCGGGCAGGACACACCGGTTTACATCGGCGATCAGACCCGCGGCGCGGGCAAGGTGCGCACACTCAGGGACCAGATCGCGCTGGAGACACGCTCGCGCGCGCTGAACCCGAAATTCTACGAGGCGCTGCTGTCTCACAAAGCCGAGGGCGTGCGCCAGATCGAGGCACAGGTCACCAATACGCTGGGCTGGTCGGCCACGACCGGCAATGTGGAGCCCTGGGTCTATCAGCGCCTGTCCGAGACATTCGTGCTGGACGCGGCGATGCGCCGGCGTCTGGCCGAGATGAATCCGCAGGCCAGCGCCCGACTGGCCGGACGGCTGATCGAAGCATCGGACCGCGCCTATTGGAGCCCCGATGCCGCCACTCTCGCCGCGCTTCAGGACGCCGCCGACGAGATCGAAGACCGCGTCGAAGGGATTGCCGCCGAATGAGCAGGCCCGCGACCGACACGCCCCGTGGACAGGGCGGGGGCCAGCCCCCGCACCCCCGGGATATTTGGACAAAGATGAAGGGAAGAATGTCATGAGCCCGAGAGATGAGATACCCAAGCTGAAAGGCCAGGATGGCGAAGGGTCGGTGCAGGTGCATATGGACCCCAGCCAGAAGATCGAGGGCGCGAAGGTGTTTTCGGTCTATGGCAAGGGCGGCATCGGGAAATCGACCACGTCGAGCAATTTGTCGGCCGCCTTTGCCGCTCAGGGCAAGCGGGTGTTGCAGATCGGCTGCGACCCCAAGCATGACAGCACCTTTACCCTGACCGGGCGCTTGCAGCC
>REDZ01000103.1 GCA_007695345.1 Paracoccaceae bacterium
TCCAGCGCGATATTCAGCCCGTTCATCCACAGTTGCAGCCCCAGAACGCCCCGCGTGCGCTCGGTCGCGATCAGCCAGCCATTGATGGCATAAAGCGCAATCGTCGCGGGCGCGCCCCAGATGCGGATGGCCAGATAGTCGCGCGCCAGCGCCTCGACCTCGGGGCTGGCGGGGGCGATGTGAAACGCCGCCCAGGTGATGCCCACCTGACCCGCGACCATCACAAGCCCCGCCGTCAGCCCGATCATGATGGCGCGCGTCAGGATCGCGCCGCTTTCCGCCAGATCGCCGGCGCCCGTGGCCTGTGCCACCAGCCCGGTCGTGCCCATGCGCAGAAAGCCGAATATCCAGTAGATCGAGGCCAGGATGATCGCGCCCAGCCCCACCGCGCCGATGGGCGCGGCCTCTCCCAACTGGCCGACGACACCGGTATCCACCACGCCCAGGATCGGCACGGACAGATTGGCCAGCACGATGGGAATGGCGATTTTCAGGATGCGCCGGTCACTCAGCGCCGCTGTGTCAGCCATGGTCGCGTTGCGGCATCAGGAAATGCCCGGTCGCCTGCGCAAACAGTCGCGCGCGATTGTCCTGCCAGGCCTCGACATGGACGCTGGCATAGCGCCGCCCCGAGCGGTTGACGCGCGCGCGCGCGTAGCCGTCGCGCGGCAACCCGGTGCGCAGGTAATCGACCGTGAAATCAATCGTCCGGGGCAGGCGCAGCGGGTTTTCGGCCATCGACCCGAGCGTCAACCGCCCCGATTCCAGCTCTTCCCACAGCATGGCCCATGTCAGCTCGACAATCGCGGTGACCTCCAGAAACGATGCGATCACACCGCCATGCAGCGCGGGCAGCACCGGGTTGCCGATCAGCTTGTCGTCATAGGGCAGAACGCCCGTCAATTCATCCCCGTGGCGCTGAAACCCGATCCCCAGAAACCCGGCATAGGGGATCGCATCCACCAGCGTGCGCAGGGCGGTATCGCGGCGGTGCTTGACCTGCTGCACGGGTTCGGGCGGGGGCATCACCGATCCTCCTTGCGGGTAAAGGTAAAGGCGCCGGTTGCGGTGGCGACCGGATTCTCGGCATCGGCGTCATGCGCGGTGGCACGCACAAAGGCCACATTGCGGGTGATGTGGTAGCAATGCGCCTCTGCGGTGATGCGCTGGCCGGGCGTGGCTGCGCGCATGTAATCAATGCGCAGGTCAATTGTCGCGGTGGTCAGCGCACCGGGGCAGGACATGACCGCCGCCCCGCCGCATGTGTCCATAAGGGCCGAAACTGCGCCCCCGTGGATCACGCCGGTTGTCGGGTCGCCCACAAAGCGCGGGTCCCAGTCCATCGAGATGCGCGCGCGCCCGTCGCCGACATGTTCCAGCACCATGCCCAGTGCATTGGCAAAGGGCAGGGCATTGATAAAGCTGCGCGGCGTGGGGTCGGACATGGGGGCAGGCCTGTCTGTCACTCTGTCGCCCTATCTGCGACGGAACGCGCGGCAATGGCAACCCGTCGGATCGTTTGCATCTTTTCGGTGGGCCGCATAGCATTGCGATCACAGCACTTTCCGGGAGAGGCGGGATGAGCACGACACGGCTGAGTTTCAAGCAGATGTGCGCCAAATTCGACGTGACGCCGCGCACGCTGCGCTATTACGAGTATATCGAACTGCTCAGCCCCGAAAAGGAAGGCCGCAACCGCTTTTACACCCCGCGCGAAGTGGCACGCATGACGCTGATCATGCGCGGGCGGCGGTTCGGATTCAGCCTTGAGGAAATCCGCCAATGGCTGGAAATATACGAGACAGATGGCACACAGCCGCAATTGCGCGCCTTTGTCGAACTGGCCGACCGTCAGCTTGATGCGCTGCAGGCGCAGGCCGAAGAGCTGGAACGCACGATCGAGGATCTGAGGAAACTGCGCGCCAAGGCGGATAACCTGATCACATCTGACTGAACGCGGCGTCATATCGGGCCGTGACGCGGCGTTTAACTTTACCTTCACGTCAACTTTGGTACCTTGTGGTCAGGA
Organism: Paracoccaceae bacterium; assembly: GCA_007695345.1. GTDB lineage: Bacteria > Pseudomonadota > Alphaproteobacteria > Rhodobacterales > Rhodobacteraceae > Roseinatronobacter. Next base: position 2,030 of record REDZ01000103.1, read on the forward strand.
ACTGAGAGCAACCTGATCAGAAAGGCGCTTTCATGTCGGAGGACACGAAGACAATACGCCAGATGTGCGCCGATTTCGGCGTCACACCGCGCACGCTGCGGTTCTATGAAACCAAGGAGCTGCTGTTTCCCGCACGCGACGGGCAGCATCGCCTGTTCTCGCGCCGCGATCAGGCGCGACTGAAGCTCATTCTGCGTGGCAAGCGCTTCGGCTTCAGCCTGGAGGAAATACGCCAGCTTCTGGACATGTATGACCGCGATGACAGCGAACTGAAGCAGCTGCGCAAGACCTATGACATCGCCCGCGAGCGCCTGGCCGATATGGAACGGCAGCGCGCCGAACTGGATGAGGCGATTGTCGATCTGAAACAGGAACTCGCCTGGGGTGAGAATGTCCTGCGCAATGCAGACCGCCCCAAGGCCGCCGAATAAACGGGAGTGAGAAAGAATGCCCAGTTACACAGCACCCACCAAGGACTTGCAATTCGTCCTGCATGACCTGCTGAAGATCAACGAGTCCGACATCCCCGGCTATGCCGATCTGGAGGCGGATTTTACCGCCGCCATCCTGGAGGAAGCCGCGAAACTGGCCGAGGGCGCGCTGGCGCCGGTGAACCAGTCGGGCGATCAGGAAGGATGCCGCCTGGAAAACGGTGTGGTCTATACGCCCAAGGGGTTCAAGGACGCGTTCGAGCAGATCAAGGAAGGTGGCTGGAACGGGCTGGACCTGCCCGAGGAATTCGGTGGCCAGAACCTGCCCTATCTGATGGGCTCGGCCGTGGGCGAGATTTTCGTGTCGGCCAACATGGCGCTGAACATGTATCAGGGCCTGACGCATGGTGCGATCTCGGCGATCCTGGCGCATGGATCAGAGGATCAGAAGGCGACTTATCTGCCCAGGATGGTGTCGCTGGACTGGACCGGCACCATGAACCTGACAGAGCCGCATTGCGGCACCGATCTGGGGCTGATGCGCACCAAGGCCGTGCCGCAGGATGACGGCAGCTACAAGATCTCCGGGCAGAAGATCTTCATCTCGGCGGGCGATCATGACATGGCCGCGAATGTCATCCATCTGGTGCTGGCCAAGGCGCCGGGCGGGGGCGCGGGGACCAAGGGCATCTCGCTTTTCATCGTGCCCAAGTTTCTGGTGAATGAGGATGGCACTCCCGGCGCGCGCAACGGTGTCAGCGTCGGCAAGATCGAAGAGAAGATGGGCATTCATGGCAATGCCACCTGCGTCATGAATTATGACGAGGCGACCGGCTATCTGCTGGGCGATCTGCACAAGGGCATGCGCGCGATGTTCACCATGATGAACGAGGCGCGGATCGGGGTCGGCCTGCAGGGCTATGCGCAGGCGGCCGTCGCCTATGAAAACGCGCTGTCCTATGCCAGGGACCGGCTGCAGGGCCGCGATGTGACAGGGGCGCAGAACCCCGATGGCCCGGCCGATCCGCTGCTGGTGCACCCTGATGTGCGCCGCATGCTGATGGATCAGAAGAGTTTCGTCGAAGGGGCGCGGGCCTTTACCCTGTGGGGGGCGAGCCTGATCGACCGGGCGCATCGGATGCAGGACAAGGAGGCCGATGGCCTGATCTCGCTGCTGACGCCGGTCATCAAGGGCTTTCTGACCGACAAGGGCTTCGAGATGAGCGTGCAGGCCCAGCAGGTCTATGGCGGGCATGGCTATATCGAGGAATGGGGCATGTCCCAATTCGCCCGCGATGCACGGATCGCGATGATCTATGAAGGCGCGAATGGCATTCAGGCGCTCGATCTTGTGGGCCGCAAACTGGCTGCCGATGGCGGCAAGCATGTGATGGCGTTCTTCGATCTGGTGAAGGGGTTCATCAAGGAGAATGCGGGCGATGACCGGCTGGAAGGGTTCCTGACGCCGCTGAAGGCCGCGTCCAAGGACCTGCAGGCCGCGGGCATGTATTTCATGGAAAACGGCATGAAGCGGCCCAATGACGCGCTGGCCGGGTCCACCGATTTCATGCATCTGTTCGGGCATGTCTGCCTTGGCCTTGTCTGGGCGCAGATGGCCAAGGCGGCCTATGCAGCGCTGGATGCGGGCCATAGCGATCGCGACTTTCTCGAGGCCAAGCTCGCGACCGGGCGCTACTACATGGCCCGCCAGCTGCCTGCCACATCGATGCATCTGGCCCGCATCCAGAGCGGGTCCGAGAGCATGATGGCGCTGGATGCCGAACAATTCTGACCCAGAGCGGGGCGCCGGGTTGCACCCGGCGTTACCGCCTTACGCAAGGACAGCGCCATGCCCAAACGCTTTCGACTGACGCGCCGGTTCAACACCGCGATGACCGAAGACGGCTATCGTCGCCTGCGCCGCTTCGCGCAGGAGGCAGGGCTGGACGAGGGGGAGGCGCTGTCCTTCCTGTTCGAGAATTTCGAGTCTGTCACGGATGCCGATAACCTTGGGCACCGGCTACGCCTGTTCAATCTGGAACTCGAGGCACGGAAGAAATGACCGATGGCTGCCTCCGGCGGGAGTATTTGGGGCAAGATGAAATCAGGGGAATGCGCCCCGTCCCTCGGCAGGCGCGCGTCATCAGGACGGGGCGACTTCACCTTGCGCGGTCATCGGCTCTCCAGCCTGTACCGCGCTGCCGAGACTGGCGCATTAACGTTAACGTGCGGTTACCAAAGCATGGCTTCATCTTGCCAGAAATACTCACATTGAGTGCTGTCGGCAGGTGAGTGTCGGCGAAGGGGGGATATGCGACTTCACTGTTTTGGCGAGAGTGGCAATGCCTACAAGGTTGCGCTGGCGCTGGAGCTGGCGGGGCTGGAGTGGCAGCCGGTCTGGGTCGATTTCTTTGCGGGTGCGACCCGTGATCCGGAATTTCGCGCGCTTAACCCGATGGGCGAGGTCCCGGTGCTGGAGGATGGCGCGCAGGTCCTGACCCAGTCGGGTGTTATCCTGCGCCATGTCGCGCGCAAGGCCGGGCGTTTTGGCGGCGATACGCTGCAAGAGGATGAGGAGATTCTGCGCTGGTTGTTCTGGGATGCGCACAAGCTGTCGGCCAATGCGGGTTCCGCCCGGTTTCTGGGCAATTTCCTGGCCGCCGAAAAGCGCCCCGCGCCAGTGATCGCCTTTCAGCAGGCGCGGCTCAGGGATGCCCTGGCGCGGCTAGATGCGCATCTGACGCAGCGCGACTGGATCGTGGGCGCGGGGGTGAGCATCGCTGACATCGCCTGCTGCGGCTACCTCTACTACCCCGAGCCTTTCGGGTTCGAACGCAAGGACTGGCCCGCGATCGATCGCTGGCTGGACCGGATCGCCGCCCTGCGCGGCTGGAAACACCCTTATGAGTTGATGCCCGGATCGCCCGCCGACCGGGCGTAGCGGATATCGAGAAAGCGAGGACACGCATGAAAGACGCCTTTATCTATGACGCCATCCGCACCCCGCGCGGCAAGGGCCGCGCCGATGGCAGCCTGCATGAGGTCACGGCCGTGCGCCTGTCGGCGCTGGTGCTGAACGCGCTGAAATCGCGCAACGATCTGGACACGCGCGCCATCGAGGATGTGATCTGGGGCAATGTGACCCAGGTGGCCGAACAGGGCGGCTGTCTGGCCCGAACGGCGGTCATGGCGTCGGATTTCGATGAACAGGTGCCCGGGCTGGCGATCAACCGGTTCTGCGCCAGCGGCATGGAGGCCGTGAACCTGGCTGCGGGTCAGGTGCAGGGCGGTGTGGGCCGGGCCTATGTGGCTGGCGGGGTCGAGATGATGAGCCGCGTGGCCATGGGGTCGGACGGGGCGGCCGTGGCGGTGGACCCGTCGGTCGCAATGGAGCGGTATTTCGTGCCGCAAGGCATTGCGGCCGATATCATCGCCACCGAATACGGGTTCACCCGTGACATGGCCGATGCGCTGGCTGTCGAGAGCCAGAAGCGCGCGGCCAGGGCCTGGGAAGAAGGGCGTTTCGCGCGCTCTGTCGTGCCGGTCACGGATGTGAACGGGCTGACCATACTGGACCGCGATGAACATATCCGTCCGGGCACCGACATGCAGTCGCTGGGCGGTTTGAACCCGGCCTTCAAGGAGATGGGCGAAGTGATGCCCGGCTTCGATCAGGTCGCGCTGATGAAATATCCGCATCTTGAGAAAATCGAACATATCCACCATGCGGGCAATTCATCGGGGATTGTCGATGGCGCAACGGCTCTGCTGATTGGGGATGCAGATTTCGGCAAGGAATATGGTTTGAAACCAAGAGCCCGTATTCGTGCAACGGCCCGGATTGGCACAGATCCAACCATCATGCTGACCGGCCCCGTGCCAGTGACCGAGAAGATTCTGCGCGAAGCGGGCATGCAGATTTCCGATATTGACCTGTTTGAGGTGAATGAAGCTTTTGCCGCCGTCGTGTTGCGATTCATGCAGGCCTTCGGGGTGGACAGCGACCGCGTCAACGTGAATGGCGGCGCCATCGCGATGGGCCACCCGCTGGGCGCGACCGGTGCCATGATCATCGGCACGCTGCTGGATGAGCTGGAGCGCACGGGCAAGGGCACCGGGCTGGCGACGCTGTGTGTCGCGTCCGGCATGGGTGCGGCCACGATTGTCGAGAGGGTGTAATGCCGCGGTTCGATCCGGAACAGGCGCCGGTCAGGACAGGGTCGGTCTATCCCGAACCCTATGCCAGTCAGATGGCGGGACGTTCATCGCAGCGCCTGGGCGTGTTGGCGGGGCTGACGCAGTTCGGCGTCAATATCGTCTCGCTGCAGCCCGGCGCAGTGGCCTCGCTGCGGCATTGGCATCTGCGCGAGGATGAATGCGCCATGGTGCTCGACGGTGCTCTGACGCTGGTCGAGGATGAGGCCGAGATCGAGATGTGCGCGGGCGAATTTGCCGCGTGGAAGGCGGGGGTGCCGAACGGGCATCACTTCGTCAACCGCTCGGATGCGCCTGCGCGGTTTCTGGTCGTCGGGACACGCGTCCAGGACGATATCTGCACCTAAGTCGATGTGGACATGAACGACCAAATATCGGGCGCGGCCGACAGGTTCACATATCATGATCGCAGCGACTGGGCCGGACACCGCGACCT
>REDZ01000196.1 GCA_007695345.1 Paracoccaceae bacterium
TCTCGTCCTTGAACTTGCCGGCCTTCTGCGCGGCCTCGGCCTTGTTCTGGCTGGCAACGGCAAAGGCGTCCTGTTCGTCGCGGGTGATCTGCCATTTCCCGGCGACATTCTCGGCGGTCTGGCCCATATGATAGCCGTTGAACGCGTCCCACAGACCATCCTTGATCATGGAGTCGATCATCTTCATGTCGCCCATCTTCTGGCCCGCACGCAGATGCGCGACATGGGGGCTGAGCGTCATGCTTTCCTGCCCGCCCGCCAGCACAATGGCCGCATCGCCCAGCTGGATATGCTGCGCCCCGATCGCAACGGCCCGCAACCCCGAGCCGCAGACCTGATTGAGCGACCATGCCGCCGACTCGATCGGCAAGCCGGCATTGACATGCGCCTGGCGCGCAGGGTTCTGGCCCTGACCTGCCGTCAGCACCTGCCCGAGGATGGTTTCCGAAATCTCGGCCTTGTCCACGCCAGCCCGCGACACGACAGCATCCAGCACGGCAGCGCCCAGATCATGCGCCGGGGTGGTGGCAAATGCGCCCCCGAACGAGCCGACGGCAGTCCGCGCGGCGGAAACGATAACGACATTGGTCATGGCAACTCCTCTCCATTCTCGCATGGCCGGGTCAGGCGGCACGCCATCCCCCCCATTTCGTCCAGTTCTACCATGCTGAGGTTAGGGCGCAACGGAAGTTCGCTGCCTGTGCGCGCTAACCTGCAGGGCAGATCGCGGCATGAACCATGTCTTTGTTCGCCGTAACCTCACAGTTTGTTTCCGCCGTAGTGCAGCGCAAAGGTGGACACGCCCCTTTCGCATGCATTAACCTGATGATAGGGAAATACCATGCAACATAACCTCGCAAAATATCATCTTGGTCAGGTTGTCCGGCACCGTCGCCACGCGTTTCGCGGGGTGATTTTCGATGTTGACCCGGCTTTTTCCAATACGGAAGAGTGGTATAGCGCCATTCCCGAGGAAATCCGCCCCCGCAAGGATCAGCCTTTCTATCATCTTCTCGCTGAAAATGACGAAAGCTTCTATGTCGCCTATGTGTCCGAACAGAACCTGATTCTGGATGACTCTGGCGAACCGGTCGAGCATCCGGACCTGGCCGAAATCTTCGGGGATTTTCGCGATGGTCATTATCCGTTGCAGATTGCGCTGAACTGATCCGGCAGGTCTGCGCGCCATAAGGCAGAAAGCGATTCGGCAGATTGCCGATGTATCGCCGCGCCCGTTCAGAACAGTTTTCCACCCGGCGACCACCACGACGAACGCGGATCAGTCTATTTAACGGTCTGACGTGTCACCTGCTGATGCCCGGTGAACAGACCTTTGCCTCAGGATAATTCACGCAGCGGCAGCGAAAACCGCAACATATTGCAGCCCCCTTCGCGCCGGTAGCAGACCTGGCTGGCAAGCTGGCGGATGATGAACCACCCGAAACCACCCTCGGGCAGGTCCAGCGGGCTGGGGGGCGCATGGCCCAGATGCGCGGGCTCAAAAGCTGCGCCATCATCGATGATCTGGCAATCTATCGCGCGGGGCGTGCGCGACAGGCGCAGCGTGATCGTTCCCGTGCCATCCGGGCAGCCATGGCGGACGATATTTGTCATCGCCTCTGTCAGGACCAGACCGAGATCCTGCACTGCCCCTTCGGGCAGCGCGTCGCCCGCCAGATTGGCGTCCAGATCCTTCAGGGCCTTGCGAATATCCTGCAAGGTTCCGGCGCATTCGATCAGCATGATCTGCCTGTCTTCCGCCATCCTTGCCCCCTTGGGTCGAGCCATGTTGCCATATGCAGAGCGTCGTCACGCATCTTGGCGTGCTATTCCGCTGCGCGAATCGCCTCGGTCTTTGGGGCGCGGTCATGAATGCGAAAGACCGTATCCATTCGGGTCAGTCGAAACAGCTTGCGCACACTTTCCGACAAGGACGCGATTTCGAGCGGGCGATCCGGGCCGAGCAGTTTCATCACCCCGACCACCGCACCAAGGCCAGAACTGTCGATGAAGCGGACCTGCGCCAGATCAAGGATGACCGGAGTGCCTGGTTCTGCAATCGCCTCGCGCACCATGTCCTTGAAGGTCAGAGCGACTGCGGCATCCAGCCGTTCCTCCAGCACGGTGATGACCAGCGCCTGTTCTGCCCGGCCGAGCGTGATCTGCATGAAACTGTCCTTTCCTGTGCCCAGATTTGCTGAGAGTATCGGGAAAACGTTACCGATTGGTTGCGCGCAGATTGGGCGACGGGCCATGACGGAACCGTGTGCGGCCTTGCCCCCCATCGAGGGGGGACGCGGCCGCGTCGCGGCGGCGCGCTCCGGCACTTTAGAGAGGGTGGGACATGGTGGATTACAACGCGCTCAAGGCACGCATCAATGCCCTGACCGAGGGCGAACACGATGCAGTCGCGCTGATGGCAACACTGGCCTGCGAATTGCATCATTCCGATGCGCGGTTTGACTGGACGGGGTTCTACCGGGTCACGGCACCGGGTCTGCTGAAGATCGGCCCCTATCAGGGCGGGCATGGCTGTCTGGTCATTCCGTTCGAACGCGGTGTCTGCGGTGCCTGCGCGCGCACGGGCGACGTGCAGCTTGTCGCAGATGTCGAGGCGTTCGAGGGCCATATCGCCTGTTCCAGTTCAACCCGCTCGGAGATCGTGCTGCCGGTCCGCGACGCTGCGGGTGCGTTGATCGCGGTGCTGGATATCGACAGCGACCAGCCCGATGCCTTTACCCCGGCGGACGCTGAAGCGTTAGGCCGGATACTGGATGTGGTCTTTGCGCGGCGGAGCCTGACATGACACATCTCTGGGTGCGTGCCGAACAGCGGGCGCAGGAAGAGCGCGTGGGCATCATGCCCCAGGGGGTGCGCGCCCTGCGCGACGCCGGGATGCGTGTGACGATCGAGGAAAGCCCGCAGCGCGCCCTGCCCCTGCGCCCCTATCTGGAAGCGGGTGCCGAGATTGCGCCCTGTGGCGCATGGCCCGATGCCCCGCACGATGCGATCATCTTCGGGCTGAAGGAACTGCCCGATGATGGCGCACCCCTGATCCACCGGCACATCATGTTCGGGCATGCCTACAAGGGCCAGCCCGCAGGTGCGGCGCTGCTGGCACGGTTCCGGGCCGGGGGCGGGGTTTTGTATGATCTGGAGTATCTGACGGAGACAGACGGGCAACGGGTTGCAGCATTCGGCTACTGGGCGGGCTATGCCGGAGCTGCTGTGTCCCTTCTGGCCTATGGCGCGCAGGCGCGCGGCGGGGTCTGTGCCCCGCTAGCACGTTTCGTGGATCAGGCGGCAATGCAGGACGCGGTGGCGCGTGCGCTGGACGGGCTGACGCCGCCCCGCGTGCTGGTGATCGGTGCGCTGGGGCGCGTGGGCACCGGCGCGGGTGATCTGTGCCGCGCGCTGGGGCTGGAGGTCACGGCCTGGGATCAGTCCGAGACGGCGCATGGCGGCCCGTTTCCCGAAATACTGGCGCATGATGTGTTCCTGAACTGCATTCTGGCGCATCCGGGTGCGCCGGTCTTTGTGCCGGAAACAGCGGCCAGTGACCCGCGTGCCTTGCGTGTGATCGGGGATATCGCCTGCGATCCGACATCAGATTTCTCGCCCGTCCGGGTCTATGACCGGGTGACGGATTGGGCGCGGCCCGTGCTGCGCGTAGCGGGTCAGCCCGTGCTCGATGTGATGGCGATCGACAACCTGCCCTCTTTGCTGCCGGTGGAATCATCGGAGGATTTCGCGGCGCAATTGCTGCCGCATCTGCTGGCGCTGGATGATCTCGACTCTGGGGTCTGGAGGCGTGCCAGAGCCGTGTTCGGGCAGCATGTCAGAGGGAGTGAGCCCGATGCGCAGCGGGATTGACTGGGATGACGCTTTTGCGAACGGACCCTATATCGAGGGGGCAGCGGAGTATCCCGATGTCTGGGCGCGCCAGGCTGACGCCTGGCGTGCGACATCGCGCGGGCGATTGGACATGGCCTATGGCACGGGGCCGCGCCACAGGCTGGACCTGTTCCTGCCTGAGGGCCCACCGCACGGGTTGATTGTCTTTGTCCATGGTGGCTACTGGCTGAAATTCGACAAAAGTGTCTGGTCGCACCTGGCGGCGGGTCCGGTCGCGCGGGGCTGGGCCGTGGCGCTGCCCAGCTACACGCTGGCGCCCGAAGCGACCCTGCCGCAGATCACGCGCGAAATCGCACAAGCGATCACCGTTGCGGCAGGCGAGGTGACCGGGCCAATCCATCTGGCCGGGCATTCAGCGGGCGGGCATCTGGTGACGCGGATGGTCTGCATGGATGTGGCACTTCCGGTGCGGGCGCGGCTGGGGCATGTCGTATCGATATCCGGTCTGCATGATCTGCGCCCGCTCTTGGCCACGAACATGGCTGCCGACCTGCGGCTGACCCTGGCGGATGCCGAGGCTGAGAGCGCGGCCCTCAGGACGCCCCATCCCGGCCCGCGCGTCACCGCCTGGGTGGGCGGGCATGAACGGCCCGAGTTTCTGCGCCAGGCGGCAGTCCTGCGCGAGGCCTGGGCACGCGCCGGTGTCGATGCGCGTCTGGTGGTGGATGGAACGCGGCATCATTTCGATGTCATCGCGGGGCTGGCCGATGGCAACTCGGCGCTGACAAAGGCGCTTCTGACCGATTGACGCAATGACTGGCGCGACACAGGTGCGCGGCAGATGGAGTTCATCGTTATCAAGGACTGGGACGCGAGTTATGCCGATCCGATCCGCGTGACTGCGGGCGAGCGGATGCATCTGACCGGGCGACACGAAGACTGGGACGGATATCGATGGCTTTGGGCCATATCGGCAGCGGGGCTTCAAGGGTGGATCCCGGACACCCTGATCACACAGGGGCCGGACGGGCCTGGCGCGTGCGAAAACCATTCTGCGGTCGAACTGACCTGCCACGCTGGGGGCAGGGTGTCCGGCGGGCGGAATATGTATGGCTGAGTGTCTGGTGGTGCACGCAAAGGGGCACCGCCGTGTGGGTGCCGCGCCGACATCTGCGCCCGGTTGCACATGGGACGCGTGAATGACCGGGCGTGCATTGTTGGGTTTGCCTTTTTCCAGAGATTGGGCAAGACTTTGCCACAACAAACAGGGAGAGTTGCAGATGACACCAATAAGGACCGCGGCGCTGGCCGCGCTGGCGCTGGGTGCGGCAAGCGTTGCCAAGGCCGACGACGTGACAGTGGGCATGATCACCACGCTTTCAGGCGGGGGCGCCGGGCTGGGCGTGGATGTGCGCGACGGGTTCCAGCTGGCGCTGGACATGGCGGGGGATCATGGCATCCGGCTGGTGGTCGAGGATGACGCGCAGCGCCCCGAACTGGCCGTGCAGATCGCCGAACGGATGATCCAGTCCGAGCGCGCGGATATCCTGACGGGGATCATCTGGTCCAATCTGGCGATGGCGGTTGTCCCTTCGACCGTGGCGCAGGATATCTTCTACCTCTCGCCCAATGCCGGGCCATCGGCGCTGGCAGGGGAGAACTGCCACCCCAACTACTTCAATGTCGCCTGGCAGAATGATATGCTGCACGAGGCCGCAGGGCAGCACGCGAATGAACTGGGCTATGAAAACACCTTCATCATGGCCCCGAACTACCCGGCGGGCACCGATGCGCTAACCGGGTTCAAGCGCTATTACGAGGGCGAGCTGGCGGGCGAGTTGTTCACGCAGGTCGGCCAGACGGATTACGCCGCCGAGATTGCGGAAATCCGGGCGTCTGGCGCGGATTCGGTGTTCATCTTCCTGCCGGGGGGCATGGGCATCAGTTTCATGCGCCAGTATGAGGGTTCGGGCGTGGACCTGCCCATCATCTCGGCCGGGTTCAGCTTTGATCAGGACGTGCTGCCCGCGATGGGTGAGGCCGCTTTGGGTGTGATCAATACCAGCCAGTGGTCGCCCGATCTGGACAATGACGCCAATGCCGAGTTCGTGGCCGCGTTTCAGGACGCCTATGACCGCCTGCCCTCGCTCTATGCCAGTCAGGGGTTTGACACCGCAAACCTGATCCTGTCGGCCATGGCCGAGGCGGATGTCTCGGACATGGATGCCTTTCGCGCGGCCCTGCGCGCGGCAGAGTTCACATCGGTTCGGGGCAGCTTCGAATTCGCCGATAACCACCACCCGGTCCAGACTGTCTATGTCCGCGAAGTGGTCGAGGAAGGGGGCGTGCTGACCAACCGCATCATCGGCACGGCGTTCGAGGACCATCGCGACGTGCATGGCGAGAATTGCAGCATGTGACCGGCGCAACCGGGCCTCGGTTCTCACCGAGGCTACGGGCATCTGAGGCCAAGGGGATTTCATGACACTCGCGCTTGTGCTCGAGCAGTTGCTGAATGGTGTGCAGTTCGGGCTGATGCTGTTCCTGATGTCGGCGGGGCTGACGCTGGTCTTTGGCGTCATGGGGCTGATCAATCTGGCGCATGGATCGCTGTACATGATCGGGGCGTTCTGCTGCGCGGCGATTGCGGCCGCAACCGGCAATTTCTGGCTGGGGCTGATCGCGGGCATTGCCGCCGCTGCCGCTGCCGGCGCGTTGATCGAGGTGGTGGTGATCCGACGACTCTATGCGCGCGACCACCTGGATCAGGTGCTGGCGACCTTTGCGCTTATCCTGATCCTGTCGGAAGGGGTGCGCATGATCTTCGGCCCGCGCCCGCTTTACCTGAACGTGCCCGACATGCTGCGCGGTTCGGTCAATCTGGGGATCGTGGATTATTCGCTCTACCGGCTGGCGCTGATCGGCTTCGGGCTGGTGGTAGCGGTCGGGCTGTGGCTGCTGATCTCGAAAACGCGGCTGGGTATCCAGATCCGCGCGGGCGAGTCCGATCGTGAGATGATCGCCGCGCTGGGCGTGAATATCCGCTGGCTCTACACAGTGGTCTTTGCCCTGGGGGCGGCGCTGGCCGGGCTGGCGGGTCTGCTGGTCGTCGCGATCCAGTGGGTGCAGGTGGTCATGGGAGAGCCTGTGCTGATCCTTGCCTAAGTGGT
>REDZ01000140.1 GCA_007695345.1 Paracoccaceae bacterium
GCACAGGGCTAGCCCAAGCCCCGGCCCCGGTCAAGAGGCCAGCTGCCTGCGGCCGGGCAGGAAGATTGTCAGCAAGCCCAGCAATGGCAGGAATGCGCAGGCCTGAAACACCCAGATGATGCCGCGCGCATCGGCCAGCACCCCAAGCACAGCCGCCGCGATCCCGCCCATGCCAAAGGCAAACCCGAAAAAGATGCCCGCCACCAGCCCCACACGCCCCGGCAACAATGCCTGCGCATAGACCACGATCGCCGGAAAGGCCGAGGCGAGGATCAGACCGATCACGACCGACACCACCCCCGTCATCGCCAGCCCCATATATGGCAGCATCAGCGTGAAGGGCAGCACCCCAAGGATCGACCCCCAGATCACGACCAGCGGACCAAATCGGTCCCCGATCAGCCCGCCCAGCATCACGCCCGCCGCCGTGGCGGCCAGAAACAGGAACAGCATCTGCTGCGCAGGCACGATCCCCATATCGAACCGCTCGATCAGGAAAAACGTGTAGTAGCTGGTCAGGCTCGCCGTATAGGCGTTCTTGGAAAAGGTCAGCACGGCCAGCACGACAATCGCCCAGGTGACATGTCGCCGGCTCAGCCCGTGCCCCGCAACCTGCCCCCTGCCATTGGCCTGTGCACGGGCCAGCGCACCGTACCAGGCACCCACACGGTTCAGGATCAGCATGCCAAGCATCGCCAGCAATGCAAAGGCCGCAACACTGGGCCGCCCCAGCGGCACCACGATGAACGCGGCCAGAAGCGGCCCCAGCGCCGAGCCGAAATTGCCACCCACCTGAAACAGCGATTGCGCCGTGCCGAATTTCCCGCCCGAGGCCAGGCGCGCGACGCGACTTGCCTCGGGGTGGAACACGGCGGACCCGATACCGATCAGCATCGCACCCGCCAGCAGGCCCGCGTAATTGGGTGCCGTGGCCAGCAGCACCAACCCCAGCAGCGTCGATCCCATGCCCACAGGCAGCGATTGCGGCATCGGGCGCTTGTCCGTGACCAGCCCGACCAGCGGCTGCAACAGCGATGCCGTGACCTGAAAGGCAAAGGTCATCAGCCCGATCTGCCAGAAACTCAGATCGAACTCGAGTGCCAGCAACGGATAGAGCGCGGCCAGCAGCGATTGCATGATGTCATTGATCATGTGGCACAGGCTGATCGCGACCAGCACCAGCCATGTGGTCTTGGCAGCGGGGGTGGTGGCGCTCAGGCTCATGATCTGCTCATCGGCGGCAAACCCTACACATGTTCACAATGCCCCGTATGCGATGGGCGCGCGCCAGATGCAAGCCGGGGGCTTGTGCGCGGGGGCGCGTTTCGGGATGGTGACAGGGCTGGCGCATCAGGCGCCACCTGGGGCGCGCAAATCGGCACGTCCTGCAAAATCTGTCACTCGACAGCCAGCAAGACGCATCTCCGCAGCAAGTTGATTCACCCACCGCGGCGACAAGCACCTGTCAAGCGCGCGCTCCATTCGCCATAAATTATTATTTAATAACAACGCTTTAGTGTTTCACGTGAAACATCCGCCGATCACAGCAGGGGTGAGGCCAGCGCCACGGTGTTGTTGCGCAAGCGCCGCAGGGTGGACCAGCGGGCCAGCATCTCGGGCGGCAGCGGGTCGGACCGTTCGATATAGCTTTGCTGGCGGGCATCCAGCTCGGCCGTGACCTCGGCGCATTGGAACAGCAGCGAATTCTCGTAATTCAGATCGAAGCTGCGATGGTCCAGATTGGCCGTGCCGATCATCCCGAACAGCCCATCCACTGTCACGATCTTGGAGTGGATCAGGCCCGGCCGGAACAGGAAGATCCGCACCCCAGTGCGCAGCAGATCGGGATAGAGGCTTTCGCTCGCGGCCCCCACGATCAGGCTGTCATTCCTGTGTGGCAGGATCAGATCGACCTGCACACCACGCTGCGCGGCCGCGCAGAGCGCCTTGTGCAGCGCGAGATCGGGCACGTAGTAGGGCGTCGTGACGCAGATCCGCTCGGTCGCGGCATAAAGCATCGCGCGCAGCGCATCCGACGGGGTGGTGTAGATGTCATCGGGCCCCGATGCGATCACCTGCGCGATGACATTCTGCGGCATGGGGTCCGGGCCGGGTTCGGACAAAAGATGGCTGAGGTCCTCGGAATGATGGGTCATCCAGTCATGCAGGAACACCGCCTGCTGCTGGCGCACGGCAGGCCCTTCCAGCCGCGACAGAATATCCACCCAGGGCCCGTATTTCGCCTTTATGGCAAAGGCCTCATCCGCGCAGTTGCGGCTGCCAACCCAGCTTATGCGGTTGTCCACGACCACGATCTTGCGGTGATTGCGCAGATCGATGCGCCGGAACAGAAGCGCCGTGACCGGGTTTCCGACCGGGGCGGCACGCTCCAGCGCAACCCCGGCCCCGGCCATCTGCCGCCACAGCGAGGAGCGGATCATCCAGCGCGCCCCGTGATCATCCACCAACACACGGCAGGCCACCCCGCGCCGCGCCGCGCGGCACAGCGCCTCTGCCATGCGGGTGCCGGTCGTGTCGGGCAGCCAGATATAGAACAGCACATGGACAGTGCTCTGGGCGGCGTCGATGGCGTCCAGCATGTCATCCATCATTGCATCGCCCTCGGGCAGCAGGGTCAGGGCATTGCCGCCGCGCGCCTTGAACCCGCTGGTGGCAGTGCCTGCGGCAAAGGCCGCGCGCGCCGGTCCCGCGACCTGCAGCTCAGGCATGGCGGCTGGGCGTTGGGCTGCGATCAACTGGCTGCGCACCTCGCGCATCTGCTCGCGCAGCGCCCGTTCCAGCCGGATTTCGCCAAACAGGAAATACGCGCCGATCCCGATACCCGGCAGCACTGAAATCACAGTAACCCAGGCCAGCCGCGCAGGCGGGGTCAGCCCGCTGCGCAGCAGCGCGCGGATGATGAAGCCCACCTGCAAAGTGACGACCACGACCAGCGTCACGCCTGCCATTCCACTACCCCTGAGCACGGATCAGCCCACACTGTCACGCGCGCGGGCCAAAGTCACCCCGCGACTGACGCTGTGCGCCGCGCACGGCACCAGCCCGCTTGAACCCGGATGCCTTAAGCTATTTAAGGGCGTGGCAAACCTGCCGGTAGGGGACCCTGATGCAACTCAGCCCGCTTGTCTTTGATCGCTATGTCGCGCCCGCCCGGTTACGGCCGCAGATATGGCGTCTGGTGCTGGGGCTGGGCGTTCTGCTGGCGATCTATCTGGGGTGGATCGCGGGCATGTTCGCGCTGGTGGGCGTGATCGCGCGCAGCACCATGGTCGAGGGCGATATGGGCCCCGTCGGAACCGGCAGCACGCCCGGCGGGCTGATCCTGCTGCTGCTGACCTTTGTCGGCATGGCGCTGGGCACCTTTGCGGCAGTTCGGCTGGTTCACAAACGCTCCATTGCCAGCCTGTTCGGCCCGCGCAAGGTTCTGATCCGCGATTTCGGCGTTGCAAGCGGGATCTTCGCGCTTGTCGCCCTGCCCGGTCTGATCTGGTCACTCACGGCGCTCGAACTCAGCCCTGGTGTCGGGCTGTCGGTCTGGTTGCTGTTCCTGCCGCTGGCCATCGGCGGGCTGCTGATCCAGACCGGTGCCGAGGAACTGGTTTTTCGCGGCTATCTGCAACAGCAACTGGCCGCGCGCTTCGCGTCGCGCTGGATGTGGATGGTGCTGCCGTCAGTCGTGTTCGGGCTGGTGCATTATTCGCCCGAGCAACTTGGCCCATCGCTCTGGCCGGTGATGGCCACAACCGGGTTCTTCGGGCTGTTGATGGCCGATCTGACCGCGCGCAGCGGGTCGCTGGGCATGGCCTGGGGGCTGCATTTTACCAACAACTTCCTTGCCATGATGATCTTTACCACAGGCGAGGCGCTGGATGGGCTGGCGCTCTACCGGATGCCCTTCGGCATCTCGGATACCGAGCGTGTGCTACCGCTGCTTGGCGTCGATGTGATGGGTATGATCGTGGTCTGGGCCATTGGGTGCTGGTATCTGCGCGGGCGTTGATTGCATTTCCCCGCAAGCCCCATTATCTGACCGCCATATCCGCGCAGGGACCGCTTGATGAACTGGATCACGAACTACGTCCGCCCCACGATCAACTCCTTCTTCTCGCGCCGCGAGATGCCCGAGAATCTGTGGGAAAAATGCCCCGGCTGCGGCACCATGCTGTTCCACCGCGAACTGACCGAGAACCAGCGCGTGTGCACCGCCTGCGGCCATCACATGGCGATCACCCCGCGCGAGCGTTTTGCCCATTTCTTCGATCAGGGGATCTATCGCGAGATCGAAGTCCCGCAGCCAACTGCCGACCCGCTGCATTTTCGCGATCAGAAGAAATATCCCGACCGGATGAAGACCGCGCAGAAAAGCACCGGCGAGCGCGAGGCGATGCTGGTGGCAGA
This sequence comes from Paracoccaceae bacterium, assembly GCA_007695345.1. Taxonomy (GTDB): domain Bacteria; phylum Pseudomonadota; class Alphaproteobacteria; order Rhodobacterales; family Rhodobacteraceae; genus Roseinatronobacter. Next base: position 4,420 of record REDZ01000140.1, read on the forward strand.
GGGCGAAATCTACCGTACCCCGATTGTCGCCGCTGCGCAGAATTTCGGCTTCATGGGCGGGTCGATGGGCATGTATGTCGGCAATGCGATCATCGCCGCCTGCCGCCGCGCCGTGGACCGCCGCCTGCCCTTCGTGCTGTTTTCCGCCGCAGGCGGCGCGCGCATGCAGGAAGGCATCCTGTCGCTGATGCAGATGCCACGCACCACGGTCGCCATCGACACATTGTCCGAGGCCGGGCTGCCCTTCATCGTGGTGCTGACCGACCCGACAACCGGCGGCGTGACGGCCAGCTATGCCATGCTGGGCGATGTCCAGATTGCAGAACCCGGTGCGCTGATCTGTTTCGCCGGGCCGCGCGTGATCGAACAGACCATCCGCGAGAAACTGCCCGAAGGGTTTCAGCGCGCCGAATATCTGCGCGATCATGGAATGCTTGACCGCGTCACCCCGCGTCAGAAACAACGGGCCGAGATTGCGACCATCCTGCGCATGCTGACCGGCGCAGGCCCGGTGGTCTATGGCGATCTGCCGCGCCCCGCACCGGCAGCCCCGGCGATAGAGGCCGCGCCCCCTCAGCCCCCGGCCAGTAAAAAAGACCCCAAGGCATGACACAGGCCGGATCTGACGCGCTGCTGGCGCGGATGATGCAGTTTCACCCCAAGATCATCGACCTGACGCTGGATCGCGTCTGGCGACTGCTGGTGGCGCTGGACCACCCCGAGCGCCATTTGCCGCCTGTCATCCATATCGCGGGCACGAATGGCAAGGGCTCGACGCTGGCCATGCTGCGGGCGGGGCTGGAAGGGGCGGGGCTGCGCACGCATGCCTATACATCGCCACATCTGGCGCGGTTTCATGAACGCATCCGCCTGTCGGGCGACCTGATATCAGAGGGTGATCTGAGTGCGGTGCTGGATGAATGCCTGGCCGCCAATGGCCCCGACCCGATCACCTTTTTCGAAATCACGACCTGCGCCGCCTTTCTGGCCTTTACCCGCGCGCCCGCAGATTACACGCTACTCGAGGTTGGGCTTGGCGGGCGGCTGGATGCAACCAATGTCATCGACACACCCGCGCTGACGATCATCACCCCGATCAGCCTGGACCATCAGCAATATCTGGGCGAGACGCTGGAGGATATCGCCTTCGAGAAGGCAGGCATCCTGAAACGCGGGGTGCCCTGCATCGTCGGCCCGCAGGAAGATGCCGCGCTGGCGGTGATCGAGGCCCGTGCCGCACGCCTTGGCGCGCCCCTGCTGGTGCATGGGCAGCACTGGCATGTCACGGTTGAGGCCGGGCGTCTGGTCTATCAGGATGAGGACGGGCTACTCGACCTGCCGCTACCTGCCCTGCCCGGTCCCCACCAGATCGCGAATGCGGGCATGGTGATCGCGGCGTTGCGGCGGCTGGGCCATGCGCATGGGGCCGATGCCGCCATGACGGATGTGGACTGGCCCGCTCGCCTGCAACGCCTGCGCAGCGGACCACTGGCGCAGGCGCTGCCGCAGGGGCGCGTATGGCTGGATGGCGGGCATAATCCGGCGGCTGGAGCGGCCATTGCGGACAGCCTGCCCCGGATGACATCCGACAAGGTCTGGCTGATCTGCGGTATGCTCAACACCAAGGATGTGGCGGGATTCATGCGCCCGCTGGCCGGGATCGCGCATCATCTGTTTGCGGTCGCCATCCCCGGCGAAAGCGCGACCCTGCCTGCCGAAGACACGGTTCAGGCCGCGCGCGCCGCCGGGATGCCTGCGAGTGCCGCAGCTTCGGTTCACGATGCGCTGAACCAGATCGCCGCGCGGGACCCGCACGCCCAGGTGCTGATCTGCGGTTCACTCTATCTCGCCGGTCATGTGCTGCGCGAGGCCCGGGGCTGAACCTGAAGTTTCGCATATGAAAGGCCCGGACAGGTTTGCCCGGGCCGCACTGTTCTCACATCACAATCAGAAACGCAGGCCGACATTCACACTGACATAGGGTAGCACGCGGCCACGACCGGGAATACCACTGAAAGCGTCATCAATCTGTTCGTTAATTTCGTCGCGAACGGTCCGGCGCTCGGCAGCTGTCAGGTCACCCGAAGTCACCCGTGTTCTGAAGCCGTTGTTATACATCAGGCCGGCATCAACCGACACACCCAGCATCGTGCCAAAAGCGCGACTGCTGTCATAGCCGACTGCCAATTTGGGCATCACGCGGTTGCGGGTGCGCACGGTCGCTCGCGCCTCCGCGTTTGCCACAACATTACCGTCAACGGTAATGTCACCGTCTGCATCTGCGCGGACCCTGTAATTGGACAAGATCGCACCCGCAGACACACGCAAACCCCCGGCAAAGGGATGATAATCCACAATCGGTCCTACACCACCTATGCGGATGCTACCATCGAATGTCCCTACCAGATTCGGTTCATTGAAGTCCTCGGTTTCCGACAGAGACGGTGCGCCACCCGCAATTGCACGCACGGTCATATTCGGGTTGATCTCGTAAGATGCATGCCCGGTCACACCCAGCGTGCTGACACCAAGGCCGAAACCGATATCGCCTGTGCCGAACTCCTGTGCGGCGG
>REDZ01000145.1 GCA_007695345.1 Paracoccaceae bacterium
GGTAAGGAGATCGCACCATGTCGATGAACGATCCTCTCGGCGATATGCTGACCCGCATCCGCAACGCGCAGATGCGTGGCAAGTCCACTGTGCGCACGCCTACCTCCAAGCTGCGTGCTTGGGTGCTGGATGTGCTGGCGGATGAGGGCTATATCCGTGGCTACGAGCGCGTGACCACCGATGCCGGGCATGAAGAACTGGAAATCAGCCTGAAATATGCCGATGGCACGCCGGTGATCCGCGAACTCAAGCGGATCTCGACGCCCGGCCGCCGCGTCTATTCCGGTGTCCGCGACATCCCGCAGGTCCGCAACGGGCTTGGGATTTCCGTGGTCTCGACGCCCAAGGGCGTGATGTCCGATGCAAATGCACGCGCTGCCAATGTCGGCGGCGAAGTGCTCTGCCGTGTGTTCTGAGGAGGGCTGAGATGTCTCGTATTGGCAAGAAGCCGGTCGAACTGCCCTCGGGCGTATCGGCCGAAGTCAAGGGCCAGACCATCGAGGTCAAGGGCCCCAAGGGCACCCGCAGCTTCACTGCGGGCGATGATGTCGATATCGTGCTGGATGGGAATGTCGTCAGCGTCAAGCCGCGTGGTCTGTCCAAGCGCGCCCGTCAGCAATGGGGCATGACCCGATCGATGGTTGCAAATCTGGCGCAGGGCGTGAACGGCGGGTTCAAGAAAGAGCTTGAACTGGTCGGCGTGGGTTACCGGGCCGCGATGCAGGGCAAGGACCTGAAGCTGTCGCTGGGCTACAGCCACGAAGTGATCTTCAAGGTGCCCGAGGGCATCACTGTTTCGACCCCGAAGCAGACCGAGATCGTCGTGGAAGGGATGGACCAGCAGGCGGTTGGCGAAACGGCCGCGAATATCCGCAAATGGCGGTCGCCCGAACCCTACAAGGGCAAAGGTATCCGTTACAAGGATGAGTATATCTTCCGTAAGGAAGGCAAGAAGAAGTAAGGGCGCATCAGATGGCGAACACAAAGCAAAAGCTGTTCCAGAAACGCCGCCTGCGCGTTCGGAACAAACTGAAGAAAACGGCCAACGGGCGTCCGCGCCTCTCGGTGCACCGGTCGAACAAGAATATCAGCGCTCAGCTGATCGATGATTCGAAGGGTGTCACCCTGGTTTCGGCCTCGACGCTGGAAAAGGATTTCGGCGTTGTCGGTGTCAACAACAAGGACGCTGCCACCAAGATTGGCACGGCGATTGCCGAGCGCGCGAAAGCCGCCGGGATCGAAGAGTGCTTTTTCGACCGTGGCGGGTTCATCTTTCACGGCAAGGTGAAGGCTCTGGCCGACGCTGCGCGTGAAGGCGGCCTGAAGTTCTGAGGAGACGATTATGGCAGAAAGACAAAACCGCCGGGACCGTCGCGAGCGCGAGGAAACCCCGGAATTCGCCGATCGTCTGGTAGCGATCAACCGTGTGTCGAAAACCGTGAAAGGCGGCAAGCGCTTCGGCTTTGCAGCTCTCGTGGTGGTCGGTGACCAGCGCGGGCGTGTGGGCTTCGGCAAGGGCAAGGCGAAAGAAGTGCCCGAGGCGATCCGCAAGGCAACCGAGCAGGCCAAGCGCCAGATGATCCGCGTGCCGCTGCGCGAAGGGCGCACGCTGCATCACGACATCGAGGGGCGTCATGGCGCAGGCAAGGTGATCCTGCGCGCGGCAGTGCCGGGGACCGGGATCATTGCCGGTGGCCCGATGCGCGCGGTGTTCGAGATGCTGGGCCTGCAGGATGTGGTCGCCAAGAGCCTTGGCAGCCAGAACCCCTATAACATGATCCGGGCAACTTTTGACGGGCTGCGCAATTCCGCAAGTCCCCGTCAGGTGGCTCAGCGTCGCGGCAAGAAGGTGGCAGAGATTCTGCGCAAGCCCGAAGCCGAGACAGTGGACGCGTAAGGAGTGGACGCAATGGCAAAAACCATCGTGGTCAAGCAGATCGGTTCTCCGATCCGCCGCCCGGCCATCCAGCGCGCGACGCTGAAAGGTCTGGGGTTGAACAAGATGCATCGCACGCGCGAGCTGGAAGACACGCCCGCGGTGCGCGGCATGGTCGCCAAGATCCCCCATCTGGTGCAGATCGTCGAAGAACGCGGCTGACGGGGTGGTGGGTTGCACCCACCCTACGCAGCCATGTCCGGCCCGACTGAGGCGCCGGGCTTTCATATGAAGGCCGCGTTGTCCTGATCCGTCGCTGGCAGGGCATTCCGGCATAGAGGAGAAGCGACATGAAACTGAATGAACTCCGTGACAATCCGGGCGCAACCAAGAAGCGGATGCGCGTGGCCCGTGGTCCGGGCTCTGGCAAGGGCAAGACCGGTGGCCGTGGGATCAAGGGTCAGAAATCGCGTTCGGGCGTTGCGATCAACGCGTTCGAGGGTGGTCAGATGCCGCTCTATCAGCGCCTGCCCAAGCGGGGCTTCAACAAGCCCAATCGCAAGCGCTTTGCCGTGGTGAATCTTGGCCTGATCGAGAAATTCATCGGCGAAGGCAAGCTCGACGCGGGCCAGACCATCACCGAGGATGCGCTGGTGACCTCGGGACTGGTGCGTCGCAAGCTGGACGGTGTCCGTGTTCTCGCCAAGGGGGACATCACCAGCAAGGTCAGCCTGCAGGTCTCTGGCGCGTCGAACACCGCGATCGCGGCCATCGAGAAAGCGGGCGGCAGTGTCGAGATTACCGCGCCCGCAGAGAAAAACGACGCGGCGGCCGCTGAATAAAGGTTGTGAGCGGTGCCTGCGCCGCTTACATCACTACCCCAAGGGATCTTCGCGCCGCCGACCGAACCCCGGTCTGGCGGCGCTGACATGAAAAAAGAGAGACGCGCATGGCATCTGCGACAGACTCACTTGCGGCCAACACAAGCTGGGGAGCACTGGCCAAGGCCACCGACCTGCGCCGCCGCATCTTTTTCGCGCTGGGGCTGCTGATCGTTTACCGGATCGGCACCTATATCCCGGTGCCGGGGATCGACGGGATCGCGCTGCGCGAGTTCATGGATGAGGCCGCGTCCGGCATTGGCGGCATGCTCAACATGTTCACAGGCGGTGCCATCAGCCGCATGGGGATCTTTGCGCTGGGGATCATGCCCTATATTTCTGCCGCGATTATCGTTCAGTTGATCGGCGCGATGTATGAGCCCTGGAAGCAGCTCAAGAAAGAGGGCGAGATGGGGCGGCGCAAGCTGAACCAGTATACCCGCTATCTGACCGTGTTGCTGGCCACCGGGCAATCCTACGGTCTGGCCGTTTCACTTGAGGCGGGGGATCTGGCGACCGATCCGGGCTGGTTTTTCCGCGCTGCCGTGGTCATCACGCTGGTGGGCGGCACCATGTTCCTGATGTGGCTGGGTGAACAGATCACCGAACGCGGCATCGGCAACGGTATCTCGCTGATCATCTTCGTGGGCATCATTGCCGAGATTCCGGCCGCCCTTGCGCAGTTTCTCAGCCAGGGACGTTCGGGTGACCTGTCGCCCGCAGTCGTGATCGGTGTCATCATCATGGTGGTTCTGGTGATCGCCTTCGTTGTCTTTATGGAACGGGCGATCCGGAAAATCACGATCCAGTATCCGCGGCGTCAGGTGGGCATGAAGGTCTTTGACGGCGGTGCGTCGCATCTGCCGATCAAGGTCAACCCGGCCAATGTGATCCCCGCGATCTTCGCCTCGTCGCTACTGTTGTTGCCCACGACCATCGGCACCTTCTCGGGCGGCGCACAGAGCGATTTCATGGCGACGATGCTGGCCTATTTCGGTCCCGGACAGCCTGCATATCTGGCGTTCTTCACGGCGATGATCGTGTTCTTTACCTTCTTCTACACTCAGAATGTGTCCTTCAAGACCGAGGATGTGGCCGATAACCTGAAAAACCAGAACGGTTTCATTCCGGGCATCCGTCCGGGCAAGCGGACTGAGGAATATCTGGATTACGTTGTCGTGCGCCTGGTGACAGTCGGGGCGACCTATCTCGCGGCGGTCTGTCTGTTGCCGGAGATCCTGCGCGGGCAACTGGCCATCCCCTTCTATTTCGGCGGGACATCGGTGCTGATTGTGGTGTCGGTGACGATGGACACGATGAACCGCGTGCAATCGGCACTGGTGGCGCATCAGTATGAGGGGCTGCTGGAGAAATCACAATTGCGGGGCAAGGGGCGCAAGCGCCCGGGCGGCTCCAAACCAAAGGCTCCGACGCGGCGATGAACATTATTCTGATCGGCCCGCCGGGCGCGGGCAAGGGCACACAGGCCAAGCGCCTTGTCACCGGGCGCGGAATGGTCCAGCTTTCGACCGGCGACATGCTGCGCGAGGCCAAGGACTCGGGCACCGTGATGGGCAGCCGCGTTGCCGGGATCATGGCGCGCGGTGAGCTGGTTACCGATGAAATCGTGATTGGCCTGATTTCTGAAAAGCTGGATTCGCTGGACGGTGCCGGGGCGATCTTTGACGGGTTTCCGCGCACGCTGGCACAGGCCGATGCACTGGAACGTCTGATGGCGGATCGCGGCACACCGATCGATCATGTCATCGAGATGCGCGTCGATGACGAGGCGCTTGTCGGCCGGATTACGGGCCGGTTTTCCTGCGCGAATTGCGGCGAGGTCTATCACGACAAGACCCGCCCGACGCGCGTTGACGGTGTCTGCGATGCCTGTGGCAGCACCGATTTCCTGCGCCGTAGCGACGACACCGAGGATGCGTTGCGCACACGTCTGATGGCCTATTACAAACAGACCTCTCCGCTGCTGGGATATTACTACGCCAAGGACCGGCTGGCAGTGTTGGATGGCATGGGCGCGGTGGATGATGTGTCCGGTGCAATAGCGCACGTATTGGACGCCTGAGGCGTGCTGCCGCCCGTTTCGCGGCAGCGCTCCGGGGGCACTTGACGCGCCCGAGAAAAGGACATAGGCGAAACTCTCGACAAGCGAATCGCGCCTCGGTTTTTCGGGGCGTGTTTCAGTTTGGAAAGGCACGCGGGGACAGTTGCCCCCGTGTTGTGAAAAAAGGTTCTGGGATTACGGAACCGCAACGAAAAGGAAACCCGCGTGGCACGTATTGCTGGCATCAACATTCCGACGGGGAAACGCGTCCCCATCGCACTGACCTACATCCACGGCATCGGCCCCCAATCGGCGCGGGATATCTGCGCCGCAGTGGGCATCGAGCCGAGCCGCCGCATCAATGAGCTGTCGGACGCCGAAGTTCTGGCAGTACGCGAGCATATCGACGCGAATTTCACGGTCGAGGGCGACCTGCGCCGTGAAGTGCAGATGAACATCAAGGGCATGATGGATATCGGCTCTTACCGTGGTCTGCGCCATCGTCGCAACCTGCCTGTGCGCGGCCAGCGCACCCATACCAATGCGCGCACGCGCAAGGGTCCGGCAAAAGCAATTGCCGGCAAGAAGAAATAAGGAAGGGGTGCACAGATGGCTCGTGACAAGATTCGCGTAAAGCGCAAGGCGCGCAAGAATATCGCTGCTGGCGTCGCACATGTGAATTCCAGCTTCAACAACACCAAGATCCTGATCTCGGACGTGCAGGGCAATGCGATTTCCTGGTCGTCGGCCGGCACGATGGGCTTCAAGGGGTCGCGGAAGTCGACCCCCTACGCCGCGCAGCTTGCCGCCGAGGATGCTGGCAAGAAAGCCCAGGAACATGGCGTGAAGACGCTTGAAGTCGAAGTGCAGGGCCCCGGTTCGGGGCGCGAGTCGGCGCTGCGCGCGCTGGCGGCTGCCGGGTTCAACATCACCTCGATCCGCGATGTGACGCCGATGGCGCATAACGGGTGTCGCCCACCCAAGCGCCGTCGCGTCTGACCGGTCGATACGTTTTCGGCGGGCCGCATGTTTCGTGCGGCCCGACCTTGTCATTTTTGCCCTCGGGCGTTGCCGCGTTTCGGACATGGCGCAGCAACAGGAATGGAGGCGACACGCATGATCCACAAGAACTGGCAGGAATTGATCAAGCCCTCACAGCTTGACGTGAAACCGGGCAGCGACCCGATGCGCAAGGCGGTCGTGGTGGCAGAACCGCTGGAGCGGGGCTTCGGCCTGACGCTGGGCAATGCGCTACGCCGCGTGCTGATGTCGTCGCTGCAAGGCGCGGCGATCACGAGCGTTCAGATCGACAATGTCCTGCACGAATTCTCCTCGGTGCCGGGTGTGCGCGAGGATGTGACCGATATCGTGCTGAACCTGAAGACCGTTGCGCTGCGCATGGATGTCGAAGGGCCCAAGCGGGTGTCGATCTCGGCTCAGGGGCCTGCGGTTGTGACGGCGGCAGATATTGAAACCAGTGCCGGGATCGAGGTTTTGAACAAGGAACAGGTGATCTGCCATCTGGATGACGGCGCGTCGGTGTATATGGAGCTGACGGTCAATACCGGAAAGGGCTATGTGTCTGCCGACAAGAACCGCCCCGAGGATTCGCCGATCGGGCTGATCCCGATCGATGCGATCTTCTCGCCCGTGCGCAAGGCCAGCTATGATGTACAGCCTACGCGTGAAGGGCAGGTGCTGGATTACGACAAACTGACCATGAAGGTCGAGACGAATGGCGCCGTCAGTGCCGAGGATGCTGTGGCCTACGCGGCGCGCATCCTGCAGGACCAGTTGCAGGTCTTCGTGAACTTCGACGAGCCGGAATCGGCGGGTGCGAAGGATGATGATGACGGCCTTGAGTTCAACCCGCTTCTTCTGAAGAAGGTGGACGAGCTGGAACTGTCGGTACGCTCGGCCAACTGCCTGAAGAACGATAATATCGTCTATATCGGTGATCTGATCCAGAAGACCGAGGCAGAGATGCTGCGCACCCCGAATTTCGGGCGCAAGTCGCTGAACGAGATCAAGGAAGTGCTTTCGGGCATGGGGCTGCATCTGGGCATGGATGTCGAGGAATGGCCGCCCGAGAATATCGACGA
>REDZ01000187.1 GCA_007695345.1 Paracoccaceae bacterium
CTCAGGCTCAGGCTCAGGCTCAGGCTCAGGCTCAGGCTCAGGCTCAGGCTCAGGCCTGGCCGTCTCTACGCCCTCTGTCCCCGCATCTTCCCAGTCAATCGCCGCGCCGCTATCCTCTGGCGGCGGTGCAGGCGTGTCGGTTGCGTCCGTCACAGCCTCGGCATGCCCGTCCAGCACCTCGCCCTCTTGCGAGACGGGCGCGAGGGCCGCCACATGGCGCACGCCCTTATCCGCGATCAGGCGCTGCACGCCGCGAATGGTCATCCCCTGATCGTGCAGCAGCAGCTTGATCCCGGCCAGCAGGTCGATATCGGCGGGGCGGTAATACCGCCGTCCGCCCGCGCGCTTCACGGGTTTCACCTGCGAGAACTTGCTTTCCCAGAAGCGCAGCACATGCGCCGGGGTCTGCAAGGCCTCTGACGCTTCGCTGATCGTGCGAAAGGCGTCGGGCGCTTTACGCATGGGCCAGTCCTATCCGCGATTTCCTTCGGCCACGCGAGCCTTCATCAGATGCGAGGGGCGAAAGGTCAGCACGCGGCGCGGCGAGATCGGCACTTCCTCGCCGGTCTTGGGGTTCCGCCCGATCCGGGCATTCTTGTCGCGCGTGGAAAATGTGCCAAAGGACGAGATCTTGACCTGCTCGCCGCGCACCAGCGCATCCGAGACATGTTCCAGCACCGAATCGACCAGTGTGGACGATTCACTCCGCGAGAGGCCCACTTCGCGAAAGACGGCCTCGGTCAGATCCATCCGTGTCAATGTCTTGTTCGACATACGTCCCCTCCTGATGCAGGGGACAGCATGCGGCAAGGATTTTTTCGAGTCAATATCAGGGGTTTGGCGCGAGGCGTTCACGCGCTCGATTATGTCTACCAGCGCAGCAGCACCGCGCCCCAGCTCAGGCCCCCGCCGATGGCCTCGGTCAGGACCAGATCGCCGGGCTTGAATCGCCCCTCGGCATTGGCCACCGACAGCGCCAGCGGGATCGAGGCGGCCGAGGTGTTGCCATGGTCCTGAACGGTAACGACAACCTTTTCCATCGGCAGGCCCAGTTTCTGCGCCGTGCCCCGGATGATGCGCAGATTGGCCTGATGCGGCACGACCCAATCGACATCCGACGCCTGCAACCCGGCCTTGTCCAGCGCGGATTCTGCCGTGGCGGCCAGCTTTTCGACTGCGTGGCGAAACACCTCGCGCCCCTGCATCTTCAAGACGCCCGCGCGCCCGTCGCGTGACACACCGCCATCGACAAAAAGCAGATCGCGATACCGCCCGTCGGAATTCAGATCGCAGGCCAGTACGCCGCGATCCTGCGCGCTGCCAGTGCCGTCCTGCGCTTCGAGCACCACGGCGCCTGCGCCATCGCCGAACAGAACGCAGGTTGTGCGGTCGGTCCAGTCCATGATGCGCGAAAACGTCTCTGCCCCGATGACAAGCACGCGCTTTGCCTGCCCCGCCGCGATCAGCCCCGAGGCATTGGCCAGCGCAAAGACAAACCCGGCGCAGACGGCCTGAATGTCAAAGGCAAAGCCGCGCGTGATCCCAAGCCCGGCCTGCACCTGCGTCGCCACGGCCGGAAAGGTGTAATCGGGGGTCGAGGTCGCGACGATCACCGCGTCGATATCGGCGGCATCTATCCCCGCATTGGCCAGCGCGGCGCGCGCGGCATAAATCGCAAGGTCCGAGGTGAACTCTCCCTCTGCTGCGAAATGGCGCCGCTCGATCCCCGAGCGCGATTTGATCCATTCGTCGCTGGTATCCAGCCATTCGGCAAATTCGGAATTGGGCACCACGCGGGCGGGCAGGTAATGGCCGGTGCCACGAATCACGGGTCGAATGGGGATCATGTCCTGGGATCTACCTCTTTGCCTTGGGATTTGGGGGCTTGTGCCCCGTCTTGTGCCGCGCTTTCGGTCTCGGGCGTATCAGGGCTGCCCTCGGGCGTGTCGATTTCCTGCGCATGCAGCCCATCCGACACGCGTGCCAGCCGTTCTGCCATGCGGTCCTGAAAGCCCGATTGCGCCAGCCGGAACGCCAGCTTGATCGCGGCTGACACGCCCGTCGCATCCGCCGCGCCGTGGGATTTGACCACAGTGCCGTTCAGCCCCAGAAACACGCCGCCATTCATGCGGCGCGGATCCATGCGCCGCTTCAGCCGTCCCAGCGGGGCCGAGGCCAGCAGCGCCGAGGCTTTCGACCAGATCGAGGCCGTCAGTTCCTCGCGCAGAGAGTCCGAGATCAGGCGTGCGGTCCCCTCGGCGGTCTTGAGCGCGATATTGCCGGTAAACCCGTCCGTCACGATCACATCGACATGGGCCGAAGGCAGGTCATTGCCTTCGACAAAACCCACAAAGTCGTAGCGCCCCAGTTCGGCGGCATCGGCAATCAGGCGCGCGGCTTCCTTGATTTCGCCACGGCCCTTGTGTTCCTCGGTGCCGACATTCAGCAGGCCAACACGCGGGCGTGGCGAGTCAAAGGCATTGCGGTAATAGGCCGATCCCATCAGCGCGTATTGCAGCAGCGATTCCTCATCCGCGCGCACATCGGCGCCGACATCGAGCATCGTGTTGAAGCCGGATGCCCCGCGCGAGGGCCAGAGGCAGGCAATCGCGGGCCGGTGCACACCGCTGAGCTTGCGCAGTCGCAGCATCGACACAGCCATCAGTGCGCCCGTATTTCCGCAGGACACGGCGGCTTGCGCCGCGCCGTCATGCACCGAGCTTAACGTGGCCCACATCGAGGTCGTGCGCCCGTGGCGCATGACCTGTGCGGGTTTATCATCCATGCTGACAACATCGGGGCTGTGCTGGATCTGCGTGATCCCGGCAAGTGCGTCATGGCGCGCGACCAGCGGGGTCAGCACGGTCTCATCCCCATGCAGGATGAACGCGATCAGCGGATTGCGGGCCGCCGAGCGTGCACAGCCTTCCACGACCGACGCAGGACCCTCGTCGCCGCCCATGGCGTCGACCGAGATCGTGACCTTCAGGTCATGTGGCCCTGTGCTGCCTCGCGGCGTGTCTGACATGTCCCACCTGGGCGCGACGAACCGGCTCAGGCCGCGTCGTCGTCCAGATCGACGTCACTCGCCTGCGCAACGATCTCGCGGTCGTTGTAATGCCCGCAAGAGGGGCAGACGTGATGCGGGCGCTTCAGCTCGCCGCAATTGGTGCATTCATTCGGGTTGGCCGCAACCAGTGCATCATGCGCACGGCGCATGTTGCGGCGGGAACGGGTAACGCGGTTCTGTTGAACAGCCATGTCGGACCTCGGTTGTCAAAGCATCGCAGTGTCCCTGACACGGGGCCGCTGGACGCGAAAAACGAAATTGAGCGATTTGGCGGGCCATACACGGATTGCCATCCGCTTCCAAGCCCCCATCGCATGAGCCGCGCAAAATAGTGATGTTTTCGCAGGGCGCAACAACAATCGCGCGACAGGGGCCTCAGCTATTGCGCGGACCGTCGAGTTTGTCGCGCAACCCGGCAAGTGCGGCGAACGGGTTGGGCTTGCCCTCGTCCTGCAGGGGCGCCTGTCCCGGCGGGGCCTGTTCCAGCCGCCCCGCCTCGGACAGCGCCTCGCCATCGGCGCGGGGATGGGCGGGCAGGGCGAGCGACAGCGCTTCCAGCGCCAGTGCGCTGATGTCGATATGCGGGCCCAGCGGCTCGGCACTGTCATCCTCGGGCATCTCGATTTCCGTGCCCTCGGGTTCCGGCATCTCGGCCAGAAAGCGGCGGGTCACGGATTCGTCGATTCGGGTGACGACAGGTTGCAGGCTGACGACACAGGGCTGCACGACAGTCGCGCCCAGGGCGGCGTGCAGTTCCCAGTCGCTTCTGCCCAACGGACGCAGATTGCCGCGAAAGCGGAACTTGCGCAGCGCCTCCAGCCCCAGCAGCGCGGCGATCCGGCTGCGGGCCGCGGCATCGGGGGTCAGATCGATCTCATGCACCTGCCGCCCGTCCAGCCGTGCCACCCGGATCGGGGGGGCAAGCGACAGATCGGTGATGTCGGGGCCAGTCTCGTCCACGGTGTCAGAGTCCTTTGCGTCACGGTTGTCACCCGCAATATAGCCCCTTGCGTTCCTTTCTTGAAGTGCGCGGCGTCATTCTGTATCCCCTTGGCAGACACAGGCTTGCGGACGCAGACAGCGGCCTGCAACACGGCAATGATCCGGGGTGCGTGCAGGCCGTGCGCATGACAGGGCAGTGAAACGGGGCATCGACATGAAGTTTCCAGCAATCTGGCTTGTCTTTCCGGTCATGATGGCGGCACTGGCTGCCTGCAGCCCGGTGCAGCGCTTTCATGGCTATGCCCCCGATGACACCCAACTGGCCGAGATCGAGGTCGGGCGCGACACGCGCGAAACCGTGGCCGAGAAGGTCGGGCAGCCCGGCATGATGGGTGTGATGGAAGGGTCGGGCTGGTACTATGTGCAGAGCGACTGGGTCGAACGCGGCTGGCGCCCGCCGGTCGAGGTGAACCGCGAGGTCGTGGCGATCAGTTTCGATGGCAGCGACCGGGTCACGAATATCGAGCGTTTCGGGCTGGAACAGGGCGAGGTGGTGCCACTGTCGCGCCGTGTCACCCTGCCGGAGCAAAGCACCGGTGTGCTGCTGCGCCAGCTTCTGGCCAATTTCGGCCGGATCAACCCCGCGCAATTGCTGGGCGACTGACAGGGCGCGTGCCGGGTCTGATCGCGGGGCAGGTTGCCCGCCCGCGTCAACAAGAGGCAGGATATGGACGGGCCAGGCCAGATGCAGGCGTTTCGCATGGGCCGGTTGCAGGTCGGCCTGGTCACGGATGAGGCCGGCCTGCGCGCGGTCCAGAGCCTGCGTGCCATCCGCTTCCGGGGACACCCCGACCGCAGCGATCTGGACCGTTTCGACCCGCTCTGTCGTCACCTGCTGATCTGTGAGAGCGAGGGCGCTGTCCCCCTTGCCACCGCCCGGCTGCGCGTTCTGGACAGCCCGCAGGCGATGGCCGACAGCTATACCGGACAATTCCATGACCTGACCGCTTTGGGCGCGCGCGGGATGCGGCTGATGGAAATCGGGCGCATCTGTCTGGCCGAGGATGCGCGCAAGGACCCCGATGCGCTGCGCGCGCTTCTGGCGGGGCTGACGCGGCAGGCGCAGGCGGCGCGGATCGACATGCTGATGGGATGCGCGTCCTTTACCGGCGCCGACCCCGCCCGCCACCATGCGGCGCTGGGCTATCTGGCTGCGCGCCATGTCGGGCCTGCCAGCCTGCGCCCGCGCTACCGCTCTGCCCTGGCGCTGCCCCTGCCTGACGCGCCGCGTGCGACGCAGGCCGAGGGGCTGGCACGGATCCCGCCCTTGTTGCGGATGTATCTGGGCATGGGGGGCTGGGTGTCCGACCATGCCGTGCGTGACCCTGATCTGGACACGCTTCATGTCTTTGCCGCCGTCGAGGTCTCGCGCATCCCCGCCAGGCGCCTGCGCCGCCTGCAGGGGCTGGCACAGGGCTGAGTCTGCCGCTGACGCGGGGCTTTGCATTTGCGGGGCGAGGGATTACATGTCGTGGGGATTTTACGGGTCAGCGGTGCAACGCCGCGCGCAGGAGAGAACAGATGCCAGGTCAATCACGCCCCAAGGGCCAGCTTTCGGCACTCGACCCGGTATGGCAGCGCATTCGCGACGAGGCGCAAGAGGCCGTGCTGCAGGAACCGCTGATGGGCGGGATCTTTCATTCCTCGGTGTTGCATCACGATACGCTGGAACAGGCGCTGGCCTTCCGGCTGTCGCAGAAACTGGCCTCGGCTGAATTGTCCGAACAGATTCTGCGCGAAATCATGGACACCGCCCATGCCGCAGATTCCACCCTGGGCGAGGCCGCGCGTGCCGATATCGTGGCCACATTCGAGCGTGACCCCGCCTGCAACCGGTTCATGAAGCCGATGCTCTATTTCAAGGGCTTCCAGGCCGTACAGGCTTACCGGATCGCGCATTGGCTGTGCACCGAGGGGCGTTCGGATTTTGCAAGCCTGATCCAGATGCGGGTGTCCGAGGTGTTCGGCGTCGATATCCACCCCGGCGCGCATATCGGCAAGGGTATCATGATCGATCATGCCCATTCGATCGTGATCGGCGAGACGGCCGTGGTGGGCGACAACGTCTCGATGCTGCATTCGGTCACGCTGGGGGGCACGGGCAAGGAAGATGGCGACCGTCACCCCAAGATCGGATGCGGCGTGCTGATCGGGGCGGGGGCGAAGGTGCTGGGCAATATCCGCGTGGGCGATTGCGCGCGCATCGCTGCCGGGTCGGTCGTGCTGGAGGATGTGCCCGAACGCAAGACTGTGGCCGGGGTGCCTGCGCGGATCGTGGGCGAGGCGGGCTGCGCGCAGCCTTCGATGACAATGGATCAGCTGTTTCGCGGCGAGATCTGAGCCTGTCGGCTTTGGGTTGAGGGAAGCCGGGGCCTGCGGCCCCGGTTTTTGAGTATTTTTGGCAAGATGAAGTGGCAAGAGTGGCGCTGCGCGATCCGCGTGGGTGTGCGGCGTGCTTCGCGACCCCGGCGCGTGCGTTTTCAGTCGAGCAGGATACTATGGTTGGGGATGATCATGCGCCGCGCGCAACGTGAGCGCTGTCCGACCACTCGGGCGCAGGCTGGCACTGGCGCGACACATACCTGCAGCCCGAGCCAGGCTTTGAGGGCATGATGCAGGGGGGGTACAGTTTCGCGCGGTGCGGGGCTGCGCGCCGCGTTCTGTGTTGCGTTCAGGCCGGTGTGGGCCTGTTGGCCTGCGTCTTTCAGTTGGTCATGGCCGGAGGGCTGGAGCGGGTGAAGGGAATCGAACCCTCGTCGTCAGCTTGGGAAGCTGCTG
>REDZ01000126.1 GCA_007695345.1 Paracoccaceae bacterium
CCAGCCCGGCACTATCTGTGCCAGCCCCCCGGCCAGCAGCGCCGCCGCCCCCAGCGCCACCGCCAGTTGCCCCAGCAGCATGACGACCGGATACATCGCCGCGATCCCCGGCCCTGCGCGCAGGCGGAACAACCGGAACAGCGCCCCGGTCGAGACGTAGATCCACGCGGTCTGCAGCAGCAGCAGATAGGTCGCCGCCACCCCCGCCTGCATCGAGGAGCGCACGATATCGGACCATTCGAGAATGTTGATTTCGCTCTCGGTCTCCATCCCCTCCACAGTCGCGGTCACGATCCAGCCATAGGGGCCATTCCCCTGTTTCGGGCGCTGGCCGATATGGTAGCCGGAAATGCGCGCCTGCTCTGCCGCTTCGGTGCGGTAGAGTTCGCGGTACCGTCGCGGCGGAAACGGGTCATAGCCGGGGATATAGAACACCCGCCTGCGCCGCACGGTTTGCGGTTTGTCGCTGCTTTTGTGTTTGTCGCGCGCGCGCATGCTGCCTGCCCATCTTCTGGGGCGCAGGTTAGCGACAAAACACGGCAAGATTAAGCCATTCCTGTCAGGCCCGGACCTGCTGCAAGATCTTCAGCAACAAGCTTGCATAGCCATCATGGCCGCCACTCTCGTGAAAGCGGGTCAGATGGCGCTCGATCATGCCGCTATAGGCCACGCCGTCAACGCTCGCGATGTCGAAATCGATGACCGAGACATGGCCATCCGCGCTGACGCACAGATTGCGGCCATCAGCAAGCATGTCCAGATGCACCACGCCCGACGCGCGCATCTGATCCACGATGCGGGACACCTGTGCCTCCGGGTCAGGTACCGGGACGCGGCTGCCCGCCTGCACCATCTCGCGCACCGTGGGGCCCTGATGCGTGATCTCGAAGCAATGATCCGCGGGCCGGATCGTGATGATCTGGGGGAAATGCGACCGCGCGCGCCCCGTTTCGCGCGCCAGCCGTTGCAGGCAGGTGCATTCCAGATAAAGCGCCTGATCGGCGGTCAGCCCGCTCCAGAGCAGGCGCGTGCGGGCGGTTTTCCACAGCGTCGCGCGCCCGGCGCGTGGCTGCAATTCAGGCCGCAGACTGCCGGGTGGTGGCAGGATCGGGGGCTGGGGGCCATGCTGTTCATGCGCCTGCAGCCGCGCGCGCAGAAAGTCGATCTCGCGCAATGCGGCCCCATGGCGCTGCTTGAGCTTGCGCCGCTTCAGCCGCTCGGCGCGCAGGCGCTCCATCATGGGACGGCCCTTTGGGTCGCCCCTGGTCACGGGGCAAAAGCGGCGCCAAGGGCAAGCTCGATCATCTGGCCGAAGCTTTGTTCGCGCGCGTCCGGCGGCAGGGCCTCTCCGGTCAGCAGATTATCGGACATGGTCAGCACCGCCAGCGCCCGGACCTTGTAGCGCGCGGCCAGGATATACAGCTCCGCTGCTTCCATCTCGACGCATAGAATGCCATGGCGCTGCATGATCTCGTTCAGGTCGGGACGTTCGTCATAGAACACATCCGACGAATAGATCCCGCCGACATGGGCGCGCGCGCCCATCGCCTGCGCCTGAGCATGGGCGGCCTGCAACAGCCCGAAATCGGCGCAGGGGGCGAAATTGACCTCGCGCATGATCGCGCGCGACGGTGTCGAAAGTGTGCTTGCGGTCTGCGCCAGCACGATGTCGCGGATCTGCACATCGGGCTGCATCGCCCCGGCGGACCCCACGCGGATCAGTGTTTTCACCCCGTAATCGCGGATCAACTCATTAGCATAGATCGACATGGACGCCATGCCCATGCCCGAACCCTGGATCGTGACGCGGTGGCCGCGCCAATGGCCGGTATAGCCCAGCATGCCGCGCACCTGATTGATGCAGACGGGATTTTCCAGAAACGTCTCTGCTGCCCATTTCGCGCGCAACGGATCGCCCGGCATCAGCACGGTCTCGGCGATCTGGCCGGGTTCGGCCCCGATATGGATGGTCATGGCAGCCCTCTAACTTGATGCGGGGCCAGATTGCCCCCTTCCCCCGCGCGGCGCAAGCGCCTATAGATCAGCGCGAAAATGCAAGGAATGACAGCCATGCGACAGGCCACGCTTTCGCGCAAGACCTCTGAGACCGACATCACCGTCAGCGTCGCGCTGGACGGCACTGGCCGCAGTGATTGCAAGACCGGTGTGGGGTTTTTCGACCATATGCTGGATCAGCTTGCGCGGCATTCGCTGATCGATCTGCAGGTCAGGGCCAGTGGCGATCTGCATATCGACGACCACCACACAGTCGAGGATTGCGGCATCGCGCTGGGTCAGGCGCTGGCGCAGGCGCTTGGCGACAAGCGTGGCATCCGCCGCTATGGCGAGTGCCGGCTGGCGATGGATGATGCGCAGATCGCCTGCGCGCTCGATCTGTCGGGGCGGCCCTATCTGGTCTGGAACGTGGATTTCCCGCGTGACAGGATCGGCAGCTTCGATGTGGACCTGGTGCGCGAGTTCTTTCAGGCGCTGGCCACGCATGGCGGGATCACGCTGCATCTGGACCGGGTGCACGGGTTCAACGCCCATCACATCGCCGAGGCTGCGTTCAAGGCCGTGGCCCGCGCCCTGCGTATGGCGGTCGAGCCCGATCCGCGCAGCACAGGCGCGATCCCTTCGACCAAGGGACGCCTGTAGCCCGCCATGCATACGGTTCTGGTCGATTATGAGAGTGGCAATCTGCATTCCGCCGAAAAAGCCTTTCAGCGCATGGCGCAAGAGGTGGGGGGCGGAACGGTGTCGGTCACTGCGCGGGCCGAGGATGTGGCGCGCGCAGACCGGATCGTGCTGCCGGGCGACGGGGCCTACCCTGCCTGCCGCCGTGCGCTGGGGGCCGTCGATGGGATGATCGCCGCACTGGAAGAGGCCGTGCTGATCCGCGCCGTGCCCTTCATGGGGATCTGCGTGGGGATGCAGATGCTGGCCAGTGTCGGGCGCGAATATGAAGAGGTGGCGGGGCTGGACTGGATCGGGGGCGCGGTCGAGCGGATCACCCCGGCCGATCCGGGCCTGAAAGTGCCGCATATGGGCTGGAATGATCTGGTGATCGATCGCGCCCACCCGGTGCTGGACGGTGTGCGCGCGGGCGATCACGCCTATTTCGTGCATTCCTATCAGATGGATGTCGCCGATCCCGCCCATCTGGTCGCGCATGTGGATTATGGCGGCCCCGTGACTGCCGTGGTGGCGCGCGACAACATCATCGGCACGCAGTTTCACCCCGAAAAATCGCAGGCAACCGGACTCAGGATGATTGCGAATTTCCTGCGCTGGGTGCCCTGACCGGGACAGGCAGGGGGGCTTTGCCCCGTTGCTGGACCCAATGGCGCAAAGATGGCGACACCCCGCAGGATAGGTGTGCAAAGATGAAAGCAGAGACAGGAGACAGGATTGCCAAGGTGCTGGCGCGGGCGGGTGTCGCCTCGCGGCGCGGGGCCGAGGCGATGGTGCTGGCGGGGCGCGTCAGTGTGAATGGCACGCGGATCGACAGCCCGGCGCTGAATGTCGGCCCCGGCGACCGGATCACGGTCGATGGCAAGCCCCTGCCCGCGGCTGAACCCGCGCGGCTGTGGCTGTATCACAAACCCGCCGGGCTGGTGACCACCGCGCGCGACGAGAAAGGGCGCGAGACCGTGTTCGACGCCTTGCCCGAAGGGATGCCGCGTGTCGTGTCGGTGGGTCGGCTGGATCTGAACTCCGAAGGGCTGTTGCTGCTGACAAATGACGGTGCGCTGAAACGCAAGCTGGAACTGCCAGAGACCGGCTGGCTGCGCAAATACCGCGTGCGGGTGAATGGCACGCCCACGGAAGAAAGTCTTGAACCGCTGCGCGCGGGCATGGTGGTCGACGGTGAACGCTATCAGCCCATGATCGCGGGGATCGACCGCCAGCAAGGGGCCAATGCCTGGCTGACCATCGGGCTGCGCGAGGGGCGCAACCGCGAGATCCGGCGCGCATTGGGCGCGCTGGGGCTGAGTGTGAACCGTCTGATCCGCATCAGCTATGGTCCCTTTCAGCTTGGAAAGCTGGCCAAGGGCGCGGTTGAAGAAATCCGCCCGCGCGTTCTGCGCGAACAGCTCGGCACGCTTGCAGGCGATCCGCCCGCCGCGCCGCCCCGGCCCACGGGGCGACCGCAGGGCAAGCGGGCAAAGCGGCCCGCCACACCCGCCAGGGGCAGGCCCGCGCGCCGCCCCCCGCCGCGCAAGGATTGAGCGGCCCGCGCGCAGCGCTTCAATGGCTGTGGGGGGAACCTTTCAAACGCTTCCGAGTTCGCTTATAGTCAGGCCATATCATTCCGGAGCGCCGCGCCATGTCATCCGAAGGCTTGCAGAACACGTCTTTCGCGCTTCTGGTTTGTCTGATGTTTTATGTTGCGATTGTCGGGGGGTAGGTCATGAGCAAGCGCTTCGGAGGTCGCTACAGCCCCGACGCCACATCTGACGCCCCGGCCCGCGCCGCCCGCCCGCACCCGGTCGGCGCGCGAGTTAATCTCTTGTTTGTGCTGCCCTTTGCCTTTGTCATCCGCGGGTTTTTCAGCGAACCCGGCGGGCTGGCGATCAATCTGGGCGTTTTTGCCGTGCTGATGCTGGCCGCCTGGCTGACGCGCGAAGGGGTGCTGGCGCAGGCCGCCTATGACGCGCGGCGCGTCGCGCGGCGCCCGGCAATCCCGCGCAAGATCTTCGGCTCGGTGCTGACGGGGATCGGGCTGGGGCTTGTCGCCGTGACCACAGATCCCGCCACGGCGCTGATCTATGCGGGTTTTGGGGGCGCGCTGCATTTCGGCGCCTTTGGCCCCGATCCGCTGCGCGACAAGGGGATGGAAGGGGTGGACAGCTTCCAGACCGACCGCGCCGCGCGCGCCGTGGCCGAAGCCGAGAGCCATCTGCGCGAGATGGCGCAGGCGATCCGGCGCACCAATGACCGCGCGCTGGTCGGGCGGGTCGAGGGGTTTGCCGAACATATCCGCCCGATGTTCCGCACCATCGAGAATGACCCCCGCCGCCTGAACGCGGCGCGGCGCTATCTGGGCATTTATCTGACGGGTGCGCGCGATGCGACCGTGAAATTCGCCGATCTTTATGCGCGCAATGGCGACAGAGCGGCGCGCGCTGAGTATGAGGCGCTGCTCGATGATCTGGAAGGGCGGTTCCAAACCCGCCGTGCCGCATTGCTGAGCGATGACCGCACGGATCTGGATATCGAAATCGAAGTGCTGCGCGAACGGCTGGAACGCGAAGGATTGCGCCCCGACCCCTGACATCCCATTCTGGCGCGCACAGGATGCCGCGCCCACCGCGAGAAAGGTACCCCCATGTCCGACACGATCCGCAAGGAAGCCGAGAAGCTGAGCGATGAGATCAGCACTTTGGCGGATGCGCCACTGGCAGAGCCTGAAAATACGCTGGTCGCCCTGGATGACGCGCCCCCGGAAGAGGCCGGGGCGATCCGTGCCCGCATGGAAGAAATCGATATCACCCAGACTGGCAGCATCATCGGGTTCGGTGCGCGGGCGCAGAATGATCTGCAACGCATCAGCCAGTCCATGCTGGCCGATGTGCAGAACAAGGACCTTGGCCCGGCGGGCGACGGGCTGCGCGAGATGGTGACCACGCTGCGTGGTTTTTCCGTATCGGAACTGGACACACGGCGCGAGCGTAGCTGGTGGGAGCGGCTGACCGGCAAGGCCGCCCCGATGGCGAAGTTTCAGGAACGCTTCAACACTGTTCAGGGCCAGATCGACCGGATCACGGGCAGCCTGCTGCAGCATGAAACGACGTTGCTGAAGGATATCAAGGCGCTGGACAAGCTGTATGAAAAGACGCTGGAATTCTATCATGAACTGGCGCTTTACATCGCGGCAGGCGAGGCGAAGCTGCATGAGCTGGACAACCACGCAATCCCCGCCCGCAACGCCGAGGTCGAGGCCGCGCAGGAACAGGACAAGATGCTCAAGTCGCAGGAATTGCGCGACCTGCGTTCGGCCCGCGACGATCTGGAACGCCGGGTGCATGACCTGAAACTGACACGGCAGGTCACGATGCAAAGCCTGCCCTCGATCCGGCTGGTGCAGGAGAATGACAAGTCGCTGGTCACCAAGATCAACTCGACGCTGGTCAACACCGTGCCGCTATGGGAAACCCAGCTTGCCCAGGCGCTGACCATCCAGCGGTCGCGCGATGCGGCGGCGGCAGTGCGTCAGGCGGGTGATCTGACCAATGAGCTGCTGACCGCGAATGCCGAGAACCTGCGTTCGGCCAATCGCGAAATCCGCGAAGAAATCGAGCGCGGCGTCTTTGACATCGAGGCCGTGAAACAGGCCAATGAGACGCTGATCGCGACCATCGAGGATTCGCTGCAGATCGCGGATGAGGGGCGCACGCGGCGCGCCGAGGCCGAGAAAGAGCTGAAGACAATGGAGGCCGAGCTGCGCCAGTCGCTCGGCGCGGCAAAAGGCGCGCAGCAATCGCAGACGAAGACCGAAGGGTAGGCAGGCATGCAGGGGGCAGAGCACAGGCACAGGGCCCGCTGGACCGGCGGCGCCATGCTGCTTGTCAGCGCGCTGGCGCTGGCGGCATGCGACGGGCTGCCCTTTGCCGCCGCCCCTGCCCCCGAGGAAACACAGCCCGCCCCACGCGCCGATGACCCCCCGCCCCCGCGCGAAATTGTCGAGCCCGAATTGTCGCAAAGCGCGGTCGCGCAGCATTTCGCCCGGCTGGAAGAGCAGCGCCTGTCCAACGGCCTGCTGCGGCGCGAGCGCAGCCCCCGTGACCTGCCCTTCAGCGCGCGCGATGTCGAGGACGCCTTTGTCCGCATCGCGCTGTTTGAGGAATACACCTTTGTCGGCGACCGGATCGTCGAGCGTGCGACCCCCTCCAGCCTGCGGCGCTGGCAGGACCCTGTGCGCATGAACCTGGAATTCGGCGATTCGGTCCCTGCCACGATCCGCAGCAATGACACGCGGCTCGTGCGCGATTTCGCCGCGCGGCTGGGGCGGCTGACCGGGCATCCGGTCTCGCTGGGCGGGTCGGAGGGCAATTTCCATGTTCTGGTGCTGGCAGAGGACGAGCGCCGCGCAATCCCGTCACGCCTGCGCCAGCTTGTGCCGGGGATCGATCCGGTCACGGTGGATCTGGTGCGCGACCTGCCGCTGGGCGTGTCCTGTCTGGTGCTGGCCTTTTCGCGCACGGGCGGGGATCATTACACTGATGCCATCGCCGTGATCCGCGCCGAATTGCCCGACCTGTCGCGCGAAGCCTGCTATTTCGAGGAACTGGCGCAGGGGATGGGGCTGCCCAATGATCACCCGCGCGTGCGCCCGTCGCTGTTCAACGACACTGCCGAATTCGCCGTGCTGACCGCGCTGGACGAGACATTGCTGCGCCTGCTCTATGATGATCGCCTGCGCCCCGGCATGCGCGAACCAGAGGCCCGCCCC
Source organism: Paracoccaceae bacterium (assembly GCA_007695345.1). Taxonomy (GTDB): domain Bacteria; phylum Pseudomonadota; class Alphaproteobacteria; order Rhodobacterales; family Rhodobacteraceae; genus Roseinatronobacter. Next base: position 7,457 of record REDZ01000126.1, read on the forward strand.
ATCATCCGCGAGATCGCAGCGGAGTTGATGGGCGGGTCGAGTTAGGCAATACTGCACGCCGCAGCACTTCAGCACCGAAAGGGGCACGATATGGTTTTCAACTTCCTCAAGGGTCAGTTCATCGATGTCATCGAATGGACCGACGATTCGCGCGACACGATGGTGTACCGGTTCGAGAGATACGGAAACTCCATCATGTATGGCGCCAAGCTGACAGTGCGCGAAGGGCAGATCGCGGTCTTTATCCACGAAGGCCAGCTTGCCGATGTGTTCGAGCCCGGCCTGTACAAGCTGGAAACCAATAACATGCCGTTGCTGACCGCGCTGCAGCACTGGAGCCACGGGTTCAACTCGCCCTTCAAGTCGGAAATCTATTTCATCAACACGCGCCGCTTTCCGGGGCTGAAATGGGGCACGCAGAACCCGATCATGCTGCGCGACCCCGAATTCGGCCCGCTGCGGCTGCGCGCTTTCGGCTCTTACGCTGTGCGGGTGACGGAACCGCGCGCCTTTATCCGCGAGATCGTGGGCACGGATGGCGATTTCACCCAGGACAAGATTGCGGGCGCAATCCGCAATATCGTGGTGCAGAAGGTCAGCCGCGTACTGGCCGCAAGCGGGATTCCCGCGCTCGACATGGCGGCCAATACCAAGGACCTGTCCGAGGTCGTGACCAAGGCCATCGCGCCGACGATCGAGGAATACGGACTGGAGATGCCGGAGCTGTATATCGAGAACATCTCGCTCCCGCCCGAGGTGGAGAAGGTTCTCGATCAGCGCACCAGCATGGGGATCGCGGGCGATCTGAACAAATACACCCAGTTTTCCGCAGCCCAGGCGATGCAGAAAGCCGCCGAAGGCGGTGGCGGCGGTGCCGATGGCATGGGCGCCGGGCTGGGCATGGGGATGGGCATGGCCATGGCGCAGGGCATGGCCCAGAACATGGGCCAGAATGCCGGGCAGAACGCGGGCCAGGCACCTGCCGCTGGCGGGGCCACGCCCCCGCCCCCGCCGGGCGCCGAGCCGATGTGGCATATCGCCGAGAATGGCCAGACCCGCGGCCCGTTCCCGCAATCGCAGCTTGCCTCGGAAATCACGCGCGAGACACTGGTCTGGACCGAAGGGCAATCCGGCTGGCAGAAGGCCGGTGATGTGCCCGCGCTGGCAGGCCTGTTCGGGGCCACACCGCCCCCGCCCCCACCCCCGCCACCGGCGGGCTGACAGCCAGCGCAGCGCTGATTTTGAGTATTTTTGGCAAGATGAAGACAGGGGCGTGAGGCATCGGCATCACTGTACCGGCAGGGGCAGATCACGGCATGGCAACACATAATTCCGAGCATCGTTTTCCCTGTGCGCAATGCGGGGCCTCATTGCGGTTCGAACCGGGGCAGGCGCGGCTGAGTTGCGAATATTGCGGGCATGAACAACCCATACCGCAGATGGATGACGAGACCCGCATCACCAAACTGCAATCGCTGGACTATCATGAGGCCGTGTCAGATGCGCTGGATGCGGTCGATTTCGAGGAAACGCGCGTGTCGAGCTGTGACACCTGCGGCGCGCAGGTCGAGTTCGACGAGAATGTGCATTCCGCCGAATGCCCTTTCTGCGCAAGCCCGGTTGTCACGGATACAGGCGCCAATCGCCATATCAAGCCCCATGCGCTGCTGCCCTTCAAGCTGAGCGAGGCCGAGGCGCATGAGCGGATGCGCACATGGCTCAGGGGTCTGTGGTTCGCGCCGGGGGAACTGGCGAAATACGCGCGCGATACCGGGCAGTTGAACGGGCTGTATGTGCCGTACTGGGCGTTCGATGTGGGCACGAAGACGCGCTATACGGGCCAGCGCGGGACGCATTACTATGTGACCCGCGGATCGGGCAAGCGGCGCAAGCGGGTGCGCAAGACGCGGTGGCGGCCGGCATCGGGTCAGGTGGGCCGGCAGTTTCTGGACCTGCTGGTGATGGCCGCGCAGTCGCTGCCGCGCGCCAATATCCGCAAGCTGGAACCCTGGACCATGGCCGATCTGCAACCCTATAGCAGCGATTATCTGTCAGGCTTTCGCGCCGAGGCCTACACCGTCGATCTGCCCGACGGGTTCGAGATCGCGAAAGAGCGGATGGAGGAACAGATCCGCGCCGATATCTGCCGCGATATCGGGGGCGATGCGCAGCGCATCAGCACCATGAACACGGAATACAGCGATGAGCGGTTCAAGCATCTGCTCTTGCCCATCTGGATGGCGGCCTATCGCTACAGGGGCAAGAGCTATCGGTTCATCGTGAATGGCCAGACAGGCCGTGTGCAGGGCGAGCGCCCCTGGTCCAAGGCAAAGATCGCCGGGGCCATTGTGGCGGCGCTGGTCGCCTTGTCGGTAATGGGCTGGCTGTTCGAACTGGGCGGCGGCTGATGCGCGCGCTGGTGCAACGCGTGACCCGGGCGCAGGTCGAGGTGGCGGGCGCGGCGGTCGGGCAATGCGGGCCGGGCCTGATGATTCTGGTCTGCGCGATGCAGGGCGACACCAAGGCCGAAGCCGAGGCGCTGGCAGCCAAGATCCACAAGCTGCGCATCTTTCGCGATGCGGGCGGCAAGATGAATCTCAGCCTGCGCGACACGGGCGGGGCGGCGCTGGTGGTCAGCCAGTTCACGCTGGCCGCTGATACCAAGAGCGGCAATCGTCCGGGGTTTTCCGGGGCCGCCCCGCCCGAGGCGGGCGAACGGCTTTACGAGCATTTCGCCCGCGCGCTGGCCGGGCTGGGGGTAAGTGTCGAGACCGGGCGTTTCGGGGCCGAAATGGCAGTGCATCTGGTCAATGACGGTCCGGTGACAATCTGGCTGGATACGGCCAGCTGAGCGGGATCAGGCGGCGCGGCCTGCGCGAATCTCTTCCCACGCGCGGTTGAGATCGCGCAGCCGGTGCTCGGCCAGTTGCACGGCCTCGGGCGGGACGCCACGCGCGGTCAGCCGGTCGGGGTGGGTGTCGCGCACGGCATCGCGATAGGCGCGGCGAATCGCATCCAGCGGCGCGTCATGGGCCACATCCAGCACGGCGTAGGGATCGGGCGGGAGATCACCGACATAGCGCGCGCGCAGGCAGCGCAGGCAGCGATCGGACAGGCCGAAAATCTGCGCGACCTCTTGCAGGAACGCCTCTTCGCGCGGGTGGAACATGCCGTCGGCCATCGCGATCTGAAACAGCCCTTCGGTCAGATCGACCAGCACCGGATCGCGCGGCGGGAACATCGCGGCGATCTTGCGAGCATAGACATCATAGCCTGCCACATCCTGCCGTGCCAGGTTGAACACCCGCGCGGCATTGGCCTCATCCTCGGGCGGGATGGTAAAGACACGGCGGAAAGCCGCAACCTCGCCGCGCTTGACCTGCCCATCGGCCTTGGCCAGTTTCGCCCCCAGTGCGATCACGGCGATGGTAAAGGCCACCGTGCGCTCGGGCGGGGTGCGCAGGCGTTCGAACACCGCGCTGAGCGGTTCGCCCTGGCGCAGCGCCTGAAGCGCGTCGGAGATACGGGTCCAGATTGACATGAGGGCAACAATAGCAGGTGGTTTTGGGGAATGCAGCAGGACAAATCAGCCCTGCGCGAGGATTTTCTGCATCAGCGCAAGATCGTGATAGCGCCCGAATTTCCACCCGACCTGCGGCATGGTGCCGATCCGGATATAGCCTGCCTGACGGTGAAACCGGATACTGGCGGTATTGTCGCTGCCGATTGCAGCGACCATGACATGCGCGCCTGCGCGGGTGGCGTGATCTTCGAGCGCGTGCAACAGCGCCCGGCCCAGTCCGCGCCCGCGTGCCGCCGGGGCGAGGTTGATCGTGTGTTCCATCGTGCGGGCATAGCCCTGGCCACCGCGAAACTGCGCGTAGCTGCCAAAGCCCACGCAATCTGCGTGCCCTTCCGCCGCGACAAGAAAGGCATGCCCGTCCTCTTGGCGCGCCGCGATCATCGCGGCGATATCCGCTGCGCTGCGGAACACCGGGTTGAAGGTGATAACCGTGTCGCGGATGATCGGCGCCCAGATTGCAGCGATGGCGGCGGCATCGGAGGGGCGGGCGTTACGGATCTGCATGGGGCTGAGCCTGAGTGATTTTTCGGGGCGTGCCCGGGGGGCTGCCGCCCCCCGACCCCCGCTTCAAGGGGGGCACGCCCCCCTTGAAAATCCCTGTGGATATTTGGGCAAAGATGAAAGCCCAAGGGATGTTACATCGCGGCGGCGAGGGACTGGCGGCGACCCACCAGTTCCTCGGCCACGAGGAAGGCCAGTTCCAGTGACTGGCTGGCATTGAGGCGCGGGTCACAGGCCGTGTGGTAGCGCTGCGAAAGATCCTCGTCCGAGACGGCGCGCAGACCGCCAGTGCATTCGGTCACATCCTGGCCCGTCATCTCGAAATGCACGCCACCGGGGATCGAGCCCTCGGCATTGTGGATGGCGAAGAATTCGCGCACTTCGCGCAGCACCTGATCGAAGGGCCGGGTCTTGTAGCCCGAGGCCGATTTGACCGTGTTGCCGTGCATCGGATCGCAGGTCCAGAGCACCTCGGCCCCTTCCTCGCGCACGGCCCGAATCAGGCGCGGCAGATGATCGCCCACCTGCCCGGCCCCGAAGCGCGCGATCAATGTCAGGCGACCGGGTTCGTTTTCAGGGTTGAGCGTGGCCATCAGCCGCTTGAGGTCATCGGCAGTGATCGAGGGGCCGCATTTCAGCCCGATCGGATTCTGCACGCCGCGACAGAATTCCACATGCGCGCCATCGGGCTGGCGGGTGCGGTCCCCGATCCAGATGAAATGGCCCGAGCCCGCGACCGGCAGGCCCGAGGTCGAATCGACCCGTGCGAGTGCTTCTTCATATTCCAGCAGCAGTGCCTCGTGGCTGGTGTAGAAATCGACCGAGGCGAGGTCCTGGCTGGTTTCCGAGGTGATGCCGGCAGCGGTCAGGAAATCGAGCGTATCAGTGATGCGGTCGGTCATGGCGCGGTAGCGCTCGGCCTTTTCGCCCTCGGCAAAGCCCAGCGTCCAGGCATGGACGCGGTGCATATCGGCAAAGCCGCCCTTGGAAAACGCGCGCAGCAGGTTCAGGCTGGCAGCCGCCTGGGTATAGGCCTGCAGCATGCGGTCGGGATCGGGGATGCGGGCCTCTGGCGTGAAATCGAAGCCGTTGATGATATCGCCGCGGTAGCTGGGCAATTCCTGATCGCCCAGCTTTTCGGTCGGGGCCGAGCGCGGCTTGGCGAACTGGCCCGCCATGCGGCCCACCTTGACCACGGGCACCTTGGCCCCGTAGGTCAGGACAATCGCCATCTGCAACAGCACCTTGAATGTGTCGCGGATGCCATCGGCGGTAAATTCGGAAAAGCTTTCGGCGCAATCGCCGCCCTGCAGCAGAAACGCCTCGCCGCGTGCGGCGGCACCCAGCTTGCGCTTGAGCGCGCGCACTTCGCCAGCAAAGACCAGCGGCGGGTAGCGTGACAGCCGCCCCTCGACCGCCTGGAGTGCGTCGGCATCGGGGTAATCCGGCATCTGGATGCGCGGGTGCGCGCGCCAGCTTGACCGGGTCCAGCCTGCTGTGCTGCCTGCTTTTCCGGCGATATCCTGTCCAATGGTCATGGCGTCCTCCGAGGTCGGGCCTCTTACTCTGTCAGAGCACCCATGCCCGCAGGCAGAGCGCGCAACTGCTATACAAAACCGTGACCGGGCTTGCAAACGGGATTGCTCTTGCGGGCGCGCGGGAAAGTTGATTTTGTCAGCTTGCCCCAAGATGCAGAGCCGCCCCACCATGAGCCCGACTCACGCCGCCCCCCCCAGACAAGCGCTGCCCCGACATGATCCTGCCATGCTGGGGCAGGATGTGGTGCTGCTGTTGCTGGACCAGTTCACGATGATGGCCTTTGCCGCCGCGATCGAACCCCTGCGGCTGGCCAACCAGGTCGCGGGACGAACGCTGTTCCGCTGGCAGCTGATCAGCGAGAACGGGACGCATGCACGCGCCTCGAACGGATGCGAGTTTGCGGTCGCGGGCGGATTGGGGGATGTGCCCAAGGATGCGCTGATCCTGGTCTGCGGGGGCATCGATGTGCAGCGCGCCACCACGCCCGCGATCCTGTCCTGGCTGCGCAAGCGTGCGCGGCACGGCAATGCGCTGGGGGGGCTGTGCACCGGGGCCTGGACGCTGGCAAGGGCCGGTTTGCTGGATGGCTACCGCGCCACGATCCACTGGCAGAACCACAATGCCGTGATCGAACAATTCCCCGAGGTCGATCTGACGAAATCGGTCTTTGTCATGCATGGGCGGCGGCTGACATCGGCGGGGGGCACTGCCCCGCTGGACCTGATGCTGACCCTGATCGCCGAGACGCAGGGCGCGGATCTGGCCCATTCGGTGGCCGATCAGCTCGTCTATTCCGCGATCCGCACCAATCGCGACAGTCAGCGCCTGTCGATCCCCGCACGGATCGGGGTGCGCCACCCCAAGCTGGCGCAGGTCATCACGATCATGGAAAGCCATATCGAGGACCCGATCAGCCCGGCCGATCTGGCCGAACAGGTGGGCATGTCCACGCGCCAGCTTGAACGGCTGTTCCGGCGCTATCTGAACCGCAGCCCCAAGCGTTACTACATGGAACTGCGCCTGGAACATGCGCGCAACCTGCTGATGCAGACGGATATGAGCGTCATAAATGTGGCTCTGGCCACGGGCTTCACCTCGCCCTCGCATTTTTCGAAATGCTACAGGGCACATTATTCCAGAACGCCGTATCGTGAACGCGGCGCCCATGGCCCGCGCGAGGCAGAGCCAGAGCCCGAGGCCTGACATCAGATCCGGGTGACGCGCCCGGCATTCCACAGCAGCGCCAGCATCAGCGCGCCCACAGCGATGAACGCCACGGCAAGACTGCTGGCCTGCGCCACGAAACCGATCAGCGCGGGCCCCAGAAGGATGCCGCCATAGCCCGCCGTCGTGACCGCCGCGATGGCCAGGCCCGCAGGCATCCGGGTCTGACGGCCTGCCGCGCTCAGCAACACCGGCACCAGATTGGCCGCGCCCAGCCCGACCGCCACATAGCCCGCCATTGACAGGGCAAGCCCCGGCCCGGCGATGGCCAGCGCCAGCCCCGCCATGACCAGCAGGCTCCCCCAGAGCATTGTGCGGAATACGCCCAGCCGCGCCACCAGCCGGTCGCCCGCCAGTCGCCCCACGGTCATTGCGACCGAGAACAGCAGAAAGCCCAGCCCCGCCTGCTCGCGCCCCAGAAGCGCGCGCTCGACGATCAGCAGCGCACCCCAGTCTAGGATCGCGCCTTCGACCAGAAAGACGATTGCCGTCAGCCCCGCAAGCAGCAGCACCACGCCACGCGGCAACACGAAAGCAGGTGCGGCCTCTGGCGTCTGGGCGCGCAGCAGGCGCGGCGCGGCAGGCAGCAGCGCAAGCGCGGCCAGACCAGCGGCCACGCAGGCGGCCCCGAAAGCGCCCAGCCCCAGCGACAGCAGCAAGGTGATCGCCCCGGCCCCGGTAATGCCACCCACCGACCACATCGCATGAAAGCCTGACATCATGGGCCGCGCTGCGCGACGTTCGACCGTCGCACCATGCACATTCATCGCCACATCAATCGTGCCAAGGGCCGCGCCAAAGCCGAACAGCAGCACCCCCAGTGTCAGCGCGCTGTCAACGAGCATCAGCGCAGGCAACAGCACCACCAGCCCGATCCAGCCCGACAGGATCATGCCGCGCGCGCCCCGCTGCGCGCTGATATACCCCGTTGCCGGCATCGCCACCAGCGACCCCACCCCAAGGCACAGCAGCAACAGCCCAAGCTGGCCTTCGCTGGCGCCCAGATTGAGTTTGGCAAAGGGGATCAGCGGTGCCCATGCGCCCATCGCGAAACCCGCCGCCAGAAAGGCCAGCCGCGTGGCCAGCGCCGCGCCAGGCGGCGCGGGCGCGAGAGTGCCCTGCCTGGGGGTCATGCCCTACCTTTTGATGCCAGCCGGACCGCAGTGTCCCGCGTGCTCAGTAATCGCGGATATCAGCATCGGCGATCAATTCCTGAACGCGCAGATTGGCCATCGCATCGACACGGCGGTCAAAGACGACATTTTCCATCTGCCGCGCACTTGGCCGGTTCTCGGAGTCCAGCTCGCGCGTGCACAGCATCAGAACAACCAGGTTGTCGCCCTCGGTCGTGTTGGCGGTGATCTGGTTGCGGTTGATCCGCCCCAATTCGACCGCATGGGCCTGCGGGATGTCCTGCAACAGCGCTTCGGTCTCGCTCAGCGCCTCTTCCGGCAGGCCGCGCGCGTAAGGGCCAAGTTCGGGGCAGCGGCGCACCTCGGCCTGCATCTGGGCCACGCGGGCCAGATTATCCTCGCTGCGCCCGCCGGGCAGCAACAGGCGCTTGTAGCTGACCTTGACCCGCTCGGCCGGGATATCGCGGCGGCTTTCCAGATCGCGGACCTGGAAAAACGCTATGGCGCCACCAACATCGATCGGCCCGACGATCTGACCGGGTCGCGCGGCGCCGATGGGTTCACGCAACTGCCCCGGCAGGTTCGACAGCGGCAGCCAGTCCAGCCGCCCGCCCTGATCGCGCGACCCGGCGATGGAGTATTCGCGCGCGATCTGGGAAAACTCATCGATCGTGCTGACCTGATTGATCATGTCCACGATCTGCGCGACCGGATCGGCGAATTGGGGATCGGTGGGCAGGAAGATCTCGGACATCAGAACGCGCTGGCTGCCCAGGATCGCCACAGTGTCGCGCGCCCGCGCAATGTCGGACTCGGTCACATCGACCAGACCGGGAAACTGACGGCGCACCACCTTGCGCCACAAGAGCCCCGCCTCGACAAAGCTTTCAAAGGATTCGCGGTCCACGCCCTCTTCGGCCAGCGCGCTGACGAATTCATCGACCGACAGTTCGGCGCGGGCGGCAAATTCGGACATGCCATCGGCCAGCTCATCGGGGTCAATGCGCAGGTTCAGGCGGCGCGCAGCGTCACGCTGGACGGCCTCTTCGGTCAGGCGGCGCAGCGCTTCTTCGCGCATGTCGGCGGCCCCGGAATTCAGGATTTCCAGAAAGGTAATGCGCTGTTCGACATCGTAATTCGTGATGACGCGGCCATTGACCTCGCGCGCAGGCGAAAACATGCCCTGCGCCTGCACAGTCGGGGCGGTCACGGCCAGACCGGCCAGCACAATCGCGATTGACAGGGTGGCGCGGCACAGCTTGGAAGTCAGGAAAAACCGCATCAGTTCAGGTCCGTTCGTTGTTGCTGACAGGCCCTGCGGGCCGCTTTCTTCCGCCTTACACGCTTTGCCCGCGCTTGTCATCATGACCACCGCAGAATCGGAATGATCGCGCCTTTACATCTCGCTGCAGGCCCGGCGCGCCTGGCTCGGATTGCCGCCGATCCCCAGAATATCGACATTCAGCCCGAACCGCGTGCGCGACGACCGCGAACTGGCCGAGGCGAAGCGCCGGTCGATTTCAAGCCCCATGCGCAGGCATTCATTCTCGTAGCTCAGCCCCAGATTGGCCTGCGCCGCCTGCCCCAGCGCCGTGTCATAGCGCCAGCCGACATTTGCCGCCCACTGATCGTTGATCCGGCGTGACCCCTCGAACCGCCATTCCGAAACATTGGCGTCGCGATCCTCGAACGGGTCGGCAAGAATGCGCGTGTAGCTGGTCGAGACTGACGCACGGTCCGAACTCCAGTCGAGTTCCAGCGCAGCGCGCTGCACGCTCAGGTCCGATTCCACCAGCACCCGCTGGCCCAGCGTCAGGCCGCCCGCAGTCTCCAGAGTGCCCGCCACCAGCCAGTCCGATCGTGCCCCCGCCAGTGGATTGGCGCCCGAGAACTGGCCCTGATCGCGCGCGCGCAATATCCGGCCCACGCTCAGCGTGCCGGACCAGCCATCGGGGTCCTGCCGGGTCCAGCTCAGCCCCAGATTGGCGCGCAGCCCCTGCTCGCGCGTCTCGCGTGATGCGAAACGGTCAAAGGTGAACAGATTGCCCTCATCCAGTTCGGGCATGCGACTGCCCTCATAGGGCAGCGGCGTGTCATGGGTGGGGCGCCAGATGACCTGCGCGACAGGCTCGATCAGATGGGTCGCGCCGCTTGGCGCCTGGCGCACCAGTGGCCAGCGCAGTTCGGCCAGCAGTCCCGGTGTCATGCGGGTATGGCGGGTCGGGAAATCGCCCCCGGACTCGCTCAGGCGGAAATGATCCAGGCCCAGATGCACACCCACGGCCCCCAGCACCCCGGCGGGCAGCACTGCATCACGGCGCCAGTCCAGATCGAGGCTGAGGCGCGCCTGCTTGCGCGGGCGGGTCACGGCACCAAGTCCGGGTACGGATTCGGGCTGTGCAGTGCGCAATGTCTCATCGCGACGCAGCAGATGCGCTTCCAGCCGGTAGCCCGCCACACCCCCGAGCCCGGGCACGCCCATGCGGCGCTCGATGACCGCCTGTCCGACGCGATTGGGCAGCGTCGCGTTGTTGTCTGCCAGCCGCAGCGAGCGGAATTGCAACGCCTGCACCCGCAGCCGCGCATCGCGGTCGATCCGGTCAATCGTCACATCGCTTGTCAGCAGTGGCCCGCCGATATCGTAATCTTCCAGCACGGCACGGTCGCCCGGTTGGATCAGGTTGAAACGCAGACGGTAATCCTGCCCCAGCGCGAATTCGCCCCGCGCCTGGGCAAAGCCGCGCAGGCTGCCGGGGCGGATGGTGTCGCGCGCAATCAGCCCGCCCAGTTCCAGATTGCCCGTGGCAAAAGCCTGCCGATACCGCATCTGCAGCGCCTTGGTCCCCTCGACACCGACAAAGGGCGTCAGTGTCAGGTCACGGTTCGTGCCGAGCACAATGAAATAGGGCGCGCGCAGCCCCAGCCCGTGGCCTGTATCCAGGCTCAGCCGCGGGCTCAGCACGCCGGTCGCACGCTCCAGCCGCGGATCGGGCACGCGCAGGCGCGGGATATAGGCGATCGGCAGGCCGAACAGACGAAATTGCGCGCCCTCGAAATAGACCTGCTGTTCGGCATCATCATGCACGACGCGGCGGGCGCGAATCTCCCACAGGGGGGTGCGGCGATTGGCGCAGACCTCGCAGGATGAGGCAATGACATTGTCCATCTCTGTGAAACGGCCATCCAGCCGCTCGACCGAGCCTGCCGCGATCTGAAGCTGTTCGTCAAAGACCACCCGCGCCGACCGGATCAGGCCGCGCTGCAGATCGTCGGACAGATCGGCCTGATCGGCCAGGATCAGCACGTCGCGCCCTTCATGCAGGACCAGCGGACCCTCGATCTGGATCTGCCCGGTGGCGCGGTCATAGATGACGCGGCGCGCGCGCAGCCGTGCCTCGCCGAACAAAGCTTCGACATTGCCCTCGGCGATCAGGCGGTTGCCGCCATCGATGAACAGGCTGTCGGCCACCAGCGTGGCGAATTCCGCCTCCGCGCCTTGCGCCCGCGCAGTGCCCGGCAGGGCCGCCAGAACGCAGCACAGGACCCCCGCCAGCAGCGCAAGCAGGTTGACCCGCTTTTGCCCTGCGGGGTGGCGCGGCAGCAGCATCATCCCTCCTCCAGGTTCAACAGCAGCCCCACGGCCAGCAGCAACGTCGCCACTGGCAGCCCGAAAGCGGCCAGGGTGATCGGAACCTGCCCCGTTTCCCCCAGAACCTGCGCGAAGTTACGCAAAAAGAACAGGCTGAATCCAGCCAGAATCGTGGTCAGGGCCCGCAGGCCCACGCGGCCCGCGCGCATGTGGTGAATGCTGAGCGCAAGCGCCAGCAGCATCATGCCGACCAGCAAGAGCGGCAGCGCCAGTTCCATCTGCAGCCGCATCCGGTGTTCCAGCGCCGAAAACCCCGCCCGTTCCAGCGCCGCGATAAAGCCGGGCAATTGCGCCAGCGGAATGGTGCGGACCTGCGCGAAATTGTCCCGGATCTGTTCGGGGGTCAGATCCGTGGGCAGGGCCATGCTGTCGCTGAACTGCGCGTCCTGTTCGGGGTTCAGGCGCGACAGATCCCAACGCTTTATGGTGTCCAGTTCCCAATGCCCGCGCCGCAACTCGGCGCGGTCGGCCTGCAAGCGGACGGACAACCCGCGCGTCGGGTGAAAGACCAGAAAGGTCACGTCATGCAGGATGGTGCCGGTGTCCTCGGCCTCGGTGGCATGGATCACGGTCTGGCCATCCGCATCGGCCTGCCGCAACCACAGCCCGTCGTCACGCAGCACGGCCGCAGTGGGCGAGCTGCCCCGCAATTCAGCCTCGACGCGGTTGTATTCGCGCGCGCTGGACGCGACCAGCGGGTTCATCAGCGCGACAAACCCGATCCCGCCCACCAGCACGGCCAGTGCAGGCAGCACCATCAGACGCGGCAAGGCCATGCCGCAGGCGCGGATCACGACAAACTCGGATGTGCGCGACCATCCCAGCCCGACCCACATCGCCGCCAGCATCAGGACAAGCGGCGCGATCTCGTAGAACCCTTCGGGCAGGTTCAGAAGCGCAAGCTGCACGATATCGCCCAGCCCCGCATCGCGCCGTGCATGGCGGCGCATCTGCTCGACCATGTCCAGCAGCAGCATCATGCCCAGAAACACACCAGAGACCATGGCAAAGGTCACCGCAAGGCGCCGGGTCAGATAGAGCGAGAGCGTCATGTCGGGCGCAGCCTTGCCCGTATCCTCGGGTGATACCCCGAGGCGACCAGCACCATCGCCCCCACCACCAGTGCGCCCAGCCCGACAGGCACGAAGGCCAGCGCCGCCAGCCGCACATCGCGCAGCGCCACACCAGAAACAGCATTGGCGGCGAACTGGATCAGCGCCAGCGCGACAATCGCGCCCAGCACCTGCCGCCATGCACCCAGGCGGCTGAACTGGCCCAGAAACACCACGGCAAAGCCGATCATTGCCGTCACAACCGCCAGAAGCGGCTGGGCCAGGCGCGACATGAATTCGAACCGCGCCTCGGCCATGGAGATGCCCAGCTCCGACAGCTCTTCCGCATGCTCGGCGCGCAGTTGCTGCGTGGGCAATTCGCGCACATCATTGCGCCGGCCTGCCGGGCCGATCAGCCCGCCGACATCAAAGGTCAGATCGTCAAAGCCCACGGTAACCAGCCGCCCCGTCTCCTCCGAGAGGATCAGTGCGACGCCGTCGATCATGACCAGAACGGGCCCCTGCGGCCCCGGTGCCAGCAGCGCCGAGGTGGCGTTGTATTCGACCCGTGTGCCCGCCTCGCGCTGGTCGGACAGGAACACATCGAGCAGTTTGCCCTCGGGCGTGATCTCGCGCAGATAGACAGTGATGCCGCTGGCCGGTTCCAGAAACTCGCCCGCGCGCAACAGGCGCACTGTGATATTCTCGGCGATCTGGACCTGCCGTTCGGCCAGTTGCGCGCGCGACATGGGCATCAGCACATGCATCAGCGCCGACATCATCAGCGCCACGATCAGCCCGAACATCGCAACCGGGCGCAACAGCCGCGCGGGCGACATGCTCACGCCCTGCAGCACCACCATTTCATTGTCGCGCGTCAGCCGGATCGCGACATAGACAGCGGCGGCAAACCCCGCCAGCGGCAGGACCACGCGGATCACATTGGGCAATGTCAGCGCCGAGAGTTCGAGAAAGACCCAGAAGCTCTGGCCATCCCCGATGAGCGTGTCGAACAGCCGTGCGGCGCGGTTGACCCAGTAGACCGAGATCAGGACAAGCGCGAAGAATGCGAAGACCGCGAGCAATTGTGTGAGCAAATAGCGGTCCAGCCGTTGCAAGAGACAGCCCTCTTTCCCCCGATGCCCCCAAGATATGGGGATCAGGGGGGGATTGAAAGCGATTCTGGCGCGCCCGCGCTGGCGGGGTTTGGGGGGCGCTGCCCCCCTTGCCCCCCCGGAGTATTTTCCGGCAAGATGAAGATGCGGGATCAGATGATGAAATCTGCTTGCGGTGCCAGCGGCAATCTGCGGATGCGCTGGCCGGTCAGATCGAACAGCGCATTGGCCAGCGCAGGCATGGCCGGGGGCGTGCCGGGTTCGCCCGCGCCGCCCATATGCGGGTTGTTCTGCAGGATCGCGACCTCGATCCGCGGGGTGGTGTCCATGCGCAGCGCGTCATAATCGGGGAAGTTCTGTTGATCGGCGCGGCCATCCGTGAAGGTGATCGCGCCCATCAGCGCCGCCGACAGCCCGTAGATCAGACCCGACTCCATCTGCGCGCGCACGATGGCATGGTCGAGCACGAGGCCCGGATCGCAGGCCATCCAGGCGCGGGTGATGCGGATGCCGCGCGACGCGTGGTGCAGCTCGATCACCACGGCCGTGGGCGTGCCGAAGGACCAGGTCATCGCCACCCCGCGCCCGGTGCCATCCGCGCGCGGCGCGTCCCAGTCCGACAGGTCGCGCACCGCTTCCAGCACCCCTGCGGCCGTGGCGCTTTCAGGCGCGACATGGTCGAGGCGAAAGGCCAGCGGGTCGCGCCCGGCGGCATGGGCCAACTCGTCGATGAAGCTTTCGTGAAAGAACCCGTTGAAGCTGTTGCCGACCGCGCGCCAGAAGCCGATGGGCACATCAAGATCCGCCAGATGGCCCGCGACCCGGTAATGCGGGATCGCGTAGGGCTGGTCGAACGCACCTTCGACATGGCCCTTGTCCGGCCCGCCGATCATGCGCCCCGCAAGCCGCGCGATGGTCTGCCGTGTGACCGACGGCGCGGCGATCTGCGCATCGAACAGCGTCGCGCGGCCCCCCTCCACTGCGCCGCGCATCCGGGCGATGGCGGCGGGGCGGTAGAAATCATGGGCGATGTCTTCCGCGCGCGACCATGTCAGGCGGATCGGTGTGCCGGGCAGCATGGCCGCGATCCGTGCGGCCTGGCGGGTCACATCCGTTTCCACCCGCCGCCCGAAGCCACCCCCCAGAAACACGGTATGCAGGGTGACGTTTTCGCGCGCGAGTCCGGCCGCTTCGGCGGCGACCTTGAGGTGTTCGCGCGGGGCCTGATTGCCGACCCAGAGGGTCAGATGACCGTCCTGCAGCCATGCCGTCGCGCCCATCGGCTCCATCGTCGTATGGGCAAGAAAGGGGACGCTGTATTCGGCCTCGATCTGCGCTGTGACCTCATCGGGGCGGCCATCATCGCGCATGGTCGAATTGGGGCGATCCTCGAACGCCCTGGCAATGCGGTCGTACATCGCTTCGGTCGTGGCAGGCAGGGGCGACGGCGTCCAGTCGATCTGCGCGGCCTCGGCCCCTTGCATCGCGGCCCATGTATTGCGCGCGACAACCGCGATGCCATTGCCCAGATCCAGCACATGCTCGACGCCCGGAACCGCCAGCGCGGGCGCGGGGTCGAACCCTGCCATCCCGCCGCCCAGATAGGGGCAGATGCGCACAGTCGCGCATTTCAGCCCCGGCAGATCGATATCGGTGGAGAATTGCGCCATGCCTGTCGCCTTGGCGCGCATGTCGGTGCGGGGCAGCGACCGGCCCAGCAGTTTCCATTCGCTTTGCGGGCGCATGGTCGCGCGGGGCACAGGGCGGGACGCGGCATCCTCGGCCAGATCCCGATAGTCGAGTTCGGTGCCATCGGGGGCAATGACGCGGCCGTTTTCGGTACGCAACCTGTCCACCGCCACACCCAGCCGGTCCGCAGCCACGGCCTTGAGCGCCTCGCGCGCGCCGGCACCCGCATGGCGCATCCGGTCGAACGCATCGACAGTCGAGGTTGACCCCCCGGTCACCTGCAGCCCCAGCAGGCGGGTTGCCGCGCCCAGGCCCCCCGCAACGCGGCGCTGCCAATCGGCCATCGCGTAATCCGCGACCGGCAATGCGCCATGGGCCAGCGCGGCGTTGTAATAGGCCGCAGCGGGCGGGCCGTGCAGGACGCGGATGCTGTCCCATTCGGCATCAAGTTCCTCGGCCACAAGGGCGGCGAGCGTGGTATGCACGCCCTGCCCCATTTCAGCGCGCGGAGCGATGATGCTTATGCCGCCCTGATCGATCAGGATATAGGGGTTGAGGGTCGCGCCCTGAACAGGCTGTAGCGGGTTCGTGACAGGGCGGCGGATCTGATAGATGCCGAAGGCAACGCCGCCAGTGATGGCCACAGCGCCCACCAGCAGGCTGCGGCGTGTGATCCTGCGCAGTCGGCTCATCCTGCGCGCCCATCGTCGAGACTGCGCGCGGCGTCATGGATCGCGGCGCGGATGGCAGAATAGGTGCCGCAACGGCACAGATTGCCCGCCATCGCAGCGTCGATATCGTCATCGCTGGGGCTGGGGTTTCCGGCCAGCAATTCCGCGGCCTGCATGATCTGGCCGGACTGGCAATAGCCGCATTGCGCGACCTGATGGCGAATCCACGCCTCTTGCAGCGGCGCGAGCCTGTCGCCCTGCGCCAGCCCTTCGATCGTGGTGACATCTCCCCACAGATCGCCCAGCGTGACCTGACAGGATCGCACCGCCTGCCCGTCCACATGCACTGTGCAGGCCCCGCAGGCCGCGACCCCGCACCCGAACTTCGTGCCGGTCAGACCCAGCTCATCCCGCAGCACCCACAAGAGCGGGGTCTGCGGCGGGGCGTCGGTGCTGTAGGTGGTGCCGTTGACGATCAGATCAGTGGACATTGGCGCGTTCGGTCCTGCGCTAGCGGTGACGGGCCGCGGCCAGGACAGCGCCATGGCCCTGTTCCTGAATCACGATGACCAGCGCCTCGTCCCCTTCGGCGGTGACACGCTGGCGAAAGGTCGAGGACCCGTCCCACGCTCCAAGCGAGCGCCAGGAGGTGACGATGTTGCGATACAGGACCGAGCGGCCATTGTTTTCGCCGCCATGGATATCCACACGCTCACTATCAATGTAGCGCACCACATGCACATCGACCGCATAGCGCAGCCCGTCATGTGCCACGGCTTCGATCTCGAACTGGTCATCGCCCTCGGGCGTCAGGCGCAGCCGTACGGCCCCGTGCGGGTTGCGGCGCGACAGATGCTCGTCGAGCGTGCCCATCACGCTGCGCTCGGCAGAGCCCTTGACCTCATCCATGCCGCCGATGATCATTTGGGGTGTGTAGACAGAGGCCCGCCCGCGCGCGCGCGCATAGCCCTTCTGGCGGTCGCTGAACTGGCTTTTGCCGAAACTGTCGGCCCAGCCGATGTAATCCCAGTAATCGACATGCAGCGCCAGCGCGATCACGTCATCACGGTCGGCCAGCCGGTCCAGCAGCGCATCGGCAGGCGGACAGGCTGCGCAGCCCTGAGAGGTGAACAGCTCCACCAGGACAGGCGATTCCTGTTGCGCCATGACTGGCGACGCAAGACCCAGCATCGCGCACAGCGCGACCCGAAAGCGAAGTGCCAGTTGCATTCATGAACCCCTGTTGAACGGCGCAGATCGGATGTAACCATGTGCCGTGGCATGCGCCAATCAAGGATTTGAGAGTTTGAAACAGCGCGGCAAGTTGGTCACACCTGCCTGCGCCAGGCCCCTGAGGTCAATTTATTGTGCACAATGGTATACCATTTGTCGGATTCTCCTTGATTGCGAAGGGAGGATGGGAGTAAGGCAGAGGCAGGTCAGACCCCATTCAATGCCTGAGGAGGCCCGTTCCCATGACGATCATTGTTGGACAGGACAGCACCAAGACTCGCAAGACACTCAGCGCGGGCGGCGCATCCATCGCCTATTACTCGATCCCCGCGGCCGAGGCGGCGGGCCTGGGCGAGTTCTCGAAACTTCCTGCTGCGCTGAAAGTGGTGCTGGAGAACATGCTGCGGTTCGAGGATGGCAAGACCGTCACGGTCGATGATATCCGCGCGTTTTCGGACTGGGGCAAGCAAGGCGGCAAGAACCCGCGCGAGATCGCCTATCGCCCGGCCCGCGTGCTGATGCAGGATTTCACTGGCGTTCCGGCGGTGGTGGACCTTGCGGCCATGCGCGACGGCATCAAGGCGCTGGGGGGCGACGCGCAGAAGATCAACCCGCTGAACCCGGTCGATCTGGTCATCGACCACAGCGTGATGATCGATGAATTCGGCAATCCGCGCGCGTTCCAGATGAATGTGGACCGCGAATATGAGCGCAACATGGAGCGCTACACCTTCCTCAAATGGGGTCAGGGCGCGTTCAACAATTTCCGCGTCGTGCCGCCCGGCACCGGCATCTGCCATCAGGTGAACCTGGAATATCTGGCCCAGACCGTCTGGACCGACGAGGACCAGAATGGCGAA
Source organism: Paracoccaceae bacterium (assembly GCA_007695345.1). Classification (GTDB taxonomy): domain Bacteria; phylum Pseudomonadota; class Alphaproteobacteria; order Rhodobacterales; family Rhodobacteraceae; genus Roseinatronobacter. The sequence goes on from REDZ01000126.1 coordinate 25,706, forward strand.
ACGGTCGCCTATCCCGATACGCTGGTGGGCACCGACAGCCACACCACAATGGTCAACGGCATGGCGGTGCTGGGCTGGGGTGTCGGCGGGATCGAGGCCGAAGCCGCGATGCTGGGCCAGCCGATTTCCATGCTGATCCCCGAAGTGGTGGGCTTCAAGCTGACGGGCGCGATGGTCGAGGGCACGACCGGCACCGATCTGGTTCTGAAAGTGGTCGAGATGCTGCGCGCCAAAGGTGTGGTCGGCAAATTCGTCGAATTCTATGGCGAGGGGCTGGACAAGCTGCCGCTCGCGGACCGCGCGACCATCGCCAATATGGCGCCCGAGTATGGCGCGACCTGCGGCTTCTTCCCCATTGATGACGAAACCCTGCGCTATCTGGAACAGACCGGGCGCGACAAGGATCGCATCGCGCTGGTCGAGGCTTATGCCAAGGAAAACGGCTTCTGGCGCGACGCCGATTATGCGCCGATCTATACCGACACGCTGGAACTGGACATGGGCACCATTGTCCCGGCCATTTCCGGCCCCAAGCGCCCGCAGGATTTCGTGGCGCTGGACAAGGCGGCAAGGACCTTTGGCGCTTACGTCAAGGGCCAGCGCGAGGGCAAGGATGCCTCGCCGAAAGAAGAGCTGCGCTGGGAAGGCGAAGGCGGCCAGCCCGAGCCCGCCGCGATCCCCGGCGACGAGGGCCACCATGCGCGTGGCTATGTCAACAACCCCGAGGGCGAGAACTACCAGCTTCATGACGGGTCCATCGTGATCGCCTCGATCACGTCCTGCACCAATACCTCGAACCCTTATGTGATGATCGGGGCGGGGCTGGTCGCGCGCAAGGCAGCCGAGAAGGGCCTGAACCGCAAACCCTGGGTGAAAACCTCGCTCGCGCCGGGCAGCCAGGTGGTCAGCCACTATCTCGAAGCCGCGGGCCTGCAGGAAGACCTCGACAAGATCGGCTTCAACCTTGTGGGCTATGGCTGCACCACCTGCATCGGCAATTCCGGCCCTCTGGCGGCAGAGATTTCCGAGGCGATCAACACATATGACCTGATCGGCGTCTCGGTCCTGTCGGGCAATCGCAATTTCGAGGGGCGCATCTCGCCCGATGTACGCGCCAACTACCTCGCCTCGCCGCCTTTGGTCGTGGCCTATGCGCTGGTGGGTGACATGAATGTGGACATCACCACAGAACCGCTGGGCAAGGACCGTGATGGCAACAATGTCTATCTGAAAGACATCTGGCCCACCCAGGCCGAGATCGCGGAACTGGTCGAAAAGACCGTCACGCGTGAGGCGTTCCAGTCCAAATACGCCGATGTGTTCAAGGGCGACGAAAAATGGCAGGGCGTCGAGATCACAGAGGCCGAAACCTATGACTGGCCCGCCACCTCGACCTATATCCAGAACCCGCCCTATTTCCAGAACATGCCGAAAGAGCCAGGCACAATCAGCGACATCAAGGGGGCGCGGGTGCTGGCCCTGCTGGGTGACATGATCACCACCGACCACATCAGCCCGGCAGGCAGTTTCAAGCAGACCACCCCGGCGGGCAAATATCTGGAAGAGCGGCAGGTGCCAGTGCGCGAGTTCAACAGCTATGGCTCGCGGCGCGGCAACCATGAGGTGATGATGCGCGGCACCTTCGCCAATATCCGCATCCGCAACGAGATGCTCGACGGGGTCGAGGGCGGCTATACCAAGGGTCCGGACGGGCAGCAGACCGCGATCTATGATGCCGCCATGGCCTATCAGGAGGCCGGCACACCGCTGGTGATCTTCGGCGGCAAGGAATACGGCGCCGGTTCCTCGCGCGACTGGGCGGCCAAGGGCACCTCGCTTCTGGGCGTCAAGGCCGTGATCGCAGAGTCCTTCGAGCGTATCCACCGCTCCAACCTGGTCGGCATGGGCGTCATCCCGTTCGAGTTCACGGGCGGCGACACCCGCAAGTCGCTGGGTCTGACCGGGGACGAGACTGTGTCGATCACGGGGCTGGAGGGCGATCTGAAACCTCTGTCCGAAGTGCCCTGCACGATCACCTATGGCGATGGCACGGAAAAGACGATCACGCTGAAATGCCGGATCGATACGGCAATCGAGCGTGAATATGTCGAACATGGCGGCGTGCTGCACTATGTGCTGCGCGATCTGGCCGGGGCGGCGTGAGCCGACCTGTCATCCTGATCACTGGTGGCGCGCGCGGGATCGGGCGCGCCACGGCCGAGGCGCTGACCCCTGACCACGCCATTGCCCTGACCTACCGAACCGCGGCTGATGAGGCCGCGGTTTTCCGTTCCACCCATCCCGACAGCCTGATCCTGCAGGTCGATCTTGCCCGATTGAACGCCCCTGCCCTGATCGCGGCCATCATCGCGCATTTCGGGCGGCTGGACGGGATCGTGAACAATGCCGGTCTGATAGCCGACGAACCGCCGCTGCCGGAATTCGACATGGCCCGCGCGCAGCATATCCTGAACGTGAACACAC
>REDZ01000181.1 GCA_007695345.1 Paracoccaceae bacterium
ACCGCATCCCGATCACGCTGCATGAGTTGTCGGCCATGCCCAAGGCCAGCCAGCGGCTGCTCGATGACAGCGCCTTTGATATCGAGGGCTGGCTGGCCGGTCGCATCGCGTCGAAATTCGCGCGCGCCGAGGCGGCGGCCTTCATCCATGGCGACGGTGTGGACAAGCCGCGCGGATTTCTGGACCACGACACGGTGGACGAAGCCAACTGGGACTGGGGCGAGATCGGCTATATCGCGACGGGCGAGGCGGGCGATTTCCATGAGACGGCCCCCGCTGATGCCATTGTCGATCTCGTCTATGCGCTGGGCGCAACCTATCGCGCGAATGCGGTTTTCGTGATGAATTCCAAAACCGCCGGCGCCGTGCGCAAGATGAAGGACAATGACGGCCGGTTCCTGTGGTCCGACGGGCTGGCCGCCGGAGAACCTGCGCGCCTGATGGGCTATCCGGTGCTGGTGGCCGAGGATATGCCCGATATCGCGACCGACAGCCATGCCATCGCGTTTGGCGATTTCGCATCCGGCTACACGATTGCCGAACGCCCCGACCTGCGCGTGCTGCGCGATCCGTTCAGCGCGAAACCGCATGTGCTGTTCTATGCGACCAAGCGCGTTGGGGGCGATGTGTCGGATTTCAAGGCAATCAAGCTGCTGAAATTCGGCACGAGCTGATCCGCCACTGCCCTGCGCGTCTGCGCGCAGGGCATCGCCGCGACCCACCGAGTACAAGAGGCACGCAATGGACCTGAGAGAGACGAACCCCATCCCCACAGCCGCGCTGCCCCTGGCCGCGTTTCGTGACCATCTGCGGCTGTCCTCGGGCTTTGCGGATGACACCAGCCAGGATGCGCTGCTGGAGCAATATCTGCGGGCGGCCCTTGCCTCGGTCGAGGGGCGGGTGGGCCGCGCGCTGTTTCAGCGCGGCTATGTGCTGCGGCTGTCGCGCTGGCGCGACGGGTATGCACAGCGGCTGCCCGTCGCCCCGGTCCAGAGCCTTGATGCCGTGACGATGATCGATGCTGCCGGGGCCGAGGATGTGATCGACCCCGCGCGCTACCGGCTGGACGCTGACGGGATGCGCCCGAGGATCGAGGCATCGGGCAGCGCACTGCCCGCCATCCCCACGGGCGGGCGGGTCGAGATTGCGCTGACGGCGGGCTTTGGACCGGTCTGGGACGACATTCCCGCCGATCTGCGCCAGGCCGTGCTGCTGCTGGCCGCGCAATATTACGAAGGGCGCGACAGCGCGGGCGATGCGGATATGGATTTTGGCATCCGCGCGCTTCTGGAACGCTGGCGCGATCTGCGCCTTGGGGGCGGGGCATGAGCCGCGCGCCGCTGCTGACGCGCGCGCTGGTGCTGGAAGCGCCGCAGACCGTGCCCGATGGCGCCGGGGGCTTTGCGACCGAATGGACCCCGCTTGGCACCCATTGGGCCGAGATCCGCGCAGGCGCGGCGCGCGAGCGGCTGACAGCGCTTGGCCCATCGGGGCAGGTGACGCTGCGCATCACGGTGCGCGCGGCCCCGCAGGGCAGCGACCGCCGCCCGCGCCCCGATCAGCGGTTTCGCGAGGGCGCGCGCATCTTCACCATTCTGGCCGTGGCCGAGGCTGACGCGCAGGGCCGCTACCTGATCTGCACGGCGCGCGAGGAGGTGCCCGCATGAGTTACACGCTTGCCCCTGCGCTGCAAACGGCGCTGTTCGCGCATCTGGGCGCGGATAGTGCCCTGAGCGACCTGCTGGGCGGCGCGATCTATGACGCGATCCCGCCCGCACAGCCGCCCGCGACCTATGTGCTGATCGGCATGGAAGAGGCTTTCGACCGCTCGGACCAGACCGGCCACGGGGTCGAGCATCGGCTGACCATCAGCGTGGTCAGCAATGCCGCAGGCTTTCTGGCCGCCAAGACCATCGCTGCGCGCATCTGCGAGGTGCTGGACGCGCCCGCACTGGCACTGTCGCGCGGGCGGCTGGTGGGCATGTGGTTCGACCGCGCCCAGGCCCGCAAGATCGAGGGCGACCAGACCCGCCGCATCGACCTGCGCTTTCGCGCAAGGCTGGAAGACGACTGATCCCATTTACAGGAGGGTGGCCCCATGGGTGCACAGAATGGCAAGGACCTGCTGATCAAGGTTGACATGACTGGCGATGGTCAGTTCGAAACGGTCGCGGGCCTGCGCGCCACGCGCCTGAGCTTTAACGCGGAAGCTGTTGATGTCACGTCCCTTTCCAGCGCCGGGGGTTGGCGTGAATTGCTGGGGGGTGCAGGCGTGAAATCGGCCAGCATCTCGGGCGCGGGCGTGTTCCGGGACGAGAGCACGGATGAACGCGCGCGCGCCATTTTCTTCAATGGCGAAACGCCGGATTTCCAGATCGTCATACCTGATTTTGGCGTGGTCGAAGGGGCGTTCCAGATCACCGGCCTTGACTATGCGGGCAGCCATAATGGCGAGGCCACGTTCGAATTGTCGCTGGCCTCGGCCGGGGCGCTGGCCTTTGTGGCAGAGTGAGCGCCATGGCCAATCCGTTGCAGGGCGAGGTGACGTTGCAGATCGATGGTCGGCCCCACCGGCTGCGCCTGACCCTGGGCGCGCTGGCCGAACTCGAAGCCGGACTGGGCGAAGAGACGTTGCTCGATCTGGTCGCAAGGTTCGAGGAGGGGCGCATTTCCAGCCGCGACGTGCTGGCGCTGATCGTGGCGGGGCTGCGCGGCGGCGGCTGGACGGGGCAGGCCGAAGACCTGATGCAGGCCGAGATTGCGGGCGGGTTGCCCGGCGCGGCGCGCGCGGCGGCCCAGCTTCTCGCCCGCGCCTTCACGCCCCCGGCATGAGCGGTGCGCCCCTCGACTGGCCCGCGCTGATGCGTCTGGGCCTGCGCGATCTGCGCCTGCAGCCGCGCGATTTCTGGGCGCTGACGCCTGCGGAACTGATGATCATGGCGGGGCTGACCACAGCGCCCGCCGCCCTGACCCGCGCCCGGCTGGACCAACTGGCCGCGCGCTACCCTGACAGCAAGGACGCGAGACATGACACGCCAGAGCGACATGGATGAACAGATTGCCGCACTTGAGACGCGGCTGGGCCAGACCACGGGTCTGGTGTCGGATTTCGACCGCGAACTGGTGGGGCTGTCGCGCAGCATGGCCTTTACCAACCGCGAGGTTGCCAGCCTGTCGCGCAGTTTCGGCTTTGGGCTGCGCCGCGCCTTTGACGGGGTGGTGTTCGACGGCCAGCGCCTGCAGGACGCGCTGCGCGGGCTGGGGCGCTCGATCTCGCAAAGCGTCTATAACACGGCGATGCGGCCAGTGCAGAACGCCCTGGGGGGCGCACTGGCGCGCGGGGTCACGGGCGCAATGGGCGCGATCCTGCCTTTTGCGCAAGGGGGCGCGTTCAGCGCGGGTCGGGTCATGCCCTTTGCGCAGGGCGGCATCGTCAGCCAGGCCACGGCCTTTCCCATGCGCGGCGGCACCACCGGCCTGATGGGCGAAGCCGGGCCAGAGGCGATCATGCCGCTGTCGCGCGGGCCGGATGGGCGGCTGGGCGTGCGTGCGGCGGGCAGCGGGGGCGGGCCGGTCAATGTGACCTTCAACATCCAGACACCCGATGTCGCGGGCTTCCAGCGTTCGCAGACCCAGATCGCCGCGCAGATGTCGCGCCTGCTGTCACAGGGCAACCGCAATCGTTAGGGCCTGCCCTTCATCTGTCAGAATAACAGAACGCCGCTAGTAGCTGTTTATCCATGCAATTTTGTGGCCAGCGTTTCGTTGCGTCCGCAATGCCCAGGGGGTGCCGCCATGGCCTTTCACGAAATCCGCTTTCCCGCCAATCTCAGCTTCGGCGCGCTGGGCGGGCCGGAGCGCCGCACCGAAGTGGTCGAGCTTGCCAACGGGCATGAGGAACGCAACACGCCCTGGGCGGCCTCTCGTCGCCGCTATGATGCGGGCACCGGGCTGCGTGCGCTCGATGATCTGGAACTGCTGGTCGCGTTTTTCGAGGCGCGCATGGGCATGCTGCACAGCTTTCGCTGGAAGGATTGGGGCGATTACCGGTCTGCCCCCGCGTCAAAACCCATCACGGCGATGGATCAGCTACTGGGCCTGGGCGACGGCGAGACGCGCAGCTTCGCCCTGCGCAAGGCCTATCGCTCGGGCGCGCAGACCTATTGGCGCGCGATCACCAAGCCGGTCGCGGGCAGCGTGCTGGCCGCTGTGGGGCAGGATGCGCTGACGCTGGATCGCGATTACACGGTCGATGCGACCACAGGGATCATCACCTTCAACCGCGCGCCCGAAACCGGGGCCGAGGTGCAGGCCGGGTTCGAATTCGACGTGCCGGTGCGGTTTGACACTGATCTGATCCAGACCTCGCTGGCCAGTTTCAAGGCGGGCGAGCTGCCGCAGGTCCCGGTGCTGGAGGTGCGGCTATGACGCTTGCTGCACATCTGGCCAGCGGCCAGACCACCATCGCGCGCGCCTGGGCGCTGACCCGTGCGGATGGCGAAACGCTGGGGTTTACCGATCACGACCGCGATCTGGCATTCGATGGCGTGACATTTGCCGCCAGCGCCGGGCTGAGTGCGCGGGCGCTCGAACAGGTGACGGGGCTGGCGGTCGATAACTCGGAAGCGGTCGGCGCGCTATGCGATGCCGGGCTGCGCGAGGCCGATATCATGGCCGGGCGCTATGACGGTGCCACCCTGCGGATATGGGAGGTCAACTGGACCGACCCCGCCGCCCGCCGCCTGATCTTTCGCGGCAGCCTGGGCGAGATCACGCGCGAGGGCGGGGCGTTCCGCGCCGAGCTGCGCGGGCTGTCCGAGCCGCTGGGCCAGCCCGGCGGCCGTGTCTATCACGCGGCCTGCTCGGCCGTGCTGGGGGATGCGCGCTGCCGCTTCGATCTGGACACGCCGGGGTTTTTTGCCGAAATCCCGCTGGTGTCGGCCACGGACGGGGTGCATCTGCGTATGGCCCCCATCGACACGCTGGCCCCTGGCACGCTCGCGCATGGGCGCGTGATCGTGCAGTCAGGCGCGGCAGAGGGGCTTGTGGGCCTGATCCGCGAGGATCGGATGGTGGGCGATCTGCGCCAGATCACGCTTTGGGACAGCCTGCGCGCGCCGCTTGCCCCTGGTGACATGCTCCGGGTCGAGGCCGGGTGCGACCGGCAGGCTGCGACCTGCCGCAACAAGTTTGACAACATGCTGAATTTTCGGGGCTTCCCGCATATGCCGGGCGAGGGGTGGCTGACCGCCTATCCGCGTGCGGACCAGCCCAATCAGGGCGGGCGGTGGCGCGGATGAGTGATGTTGTCACGCTTGCACGTGGCTGGCTGGGCACGCCCTATCACCACCGCGCGGCACAACAGGGTGCGGGTGCCGATTGTCTGGGCCTGATCCGGGGCATCTGGACCGCGCGCCATGGCCCAGAGCCCGCCCCCTTGCCACCCTATACGCCTGCCTGGGATGAGGCGGGCGAGGTCGAACTTCTGTGGCAGGCGCTGGCCCGCCATCTGGACCCGGTGCAGGTGCCGCGCGATGGCGATGTGCTGCTGTTCCGCCTGCAACCCCGCGCGCTGGCCAAGCATCTGGGCATCCAGACACAGGGCGGGGCCGGGTTCATCCATGCCTGCCCCCGCGCCGGCATTATCGAGGCCCCCCTGTCGCGCCCCTGGGCGCGGCGGATCGTGGCGCGGTTCGCCTATCCCGCGCGCCCCCAAGGAATGGAGTGACAACGCATGGCGACATTGGTTCTCTCGGCGGTCGGTGCCTCGATCGGGGCGAATTTCGGCGGCGCGGTCCTGGGGCTGTCGGGCATGGTCATTGGCCGGGCCGTGGGCGCGACGCTGGGCAGCGTGATCGACCAGCGGCTGATGGGCGGCGGATCGCAGGTGGTGGAACGCGGGCGCATCGACCAGTTGCGCCTGACCGGCGCGACTGAGGGCACGCCGCTTGCGCTGGCCTGGGGGCGGGTGCGTCTGGGCGGGCAGGTGATCTGGTCCAGCGATTTTCGCGAAAGGGTCAGCACCTCGGGCGGGGGCGGCAGCAAATCCGCGCCTCAGCCCAGGGTGCGCGACTACAGCTATTCCATCTCGGTCGCCGTGGCGATCTGCGAAGGGCCAGTGCAGGGGGTGGGGCGCATCTGGGCGGACGGGCAGGAAATCGCGCCCGCCGATCTGAACCTGCGCGTCTATACCGGCAGTGATGACCAGGTGCCCGACCCGCTGATAGAGGCGGTCGAGGGGCCGGGCCGCGTGCCTGCGTATCGCGGCATTGCCTATGTCGTGATCGAGGATCTGGAGCTTGGCGCCTATGGCAACCGCGTCCCGCAACTGAGTTTCGAGGTCATCCGCCCGCTGCCCGATGCAGGCATGGCGGGGGATGTGCAGGCTGTTGCCCTGATGCCCGGTTCGGGCGATTTCACGCTGGCCACGCAGACTGTGCAGGTGCGCGGGCCATCGGGCGGGGCTGCGCTGCCTGCACCCGCCAACAGCATGGTGGCAGAGGTGACCAACCCCGTCGATCAGGTGATGAACGTCAACACCCCGCTCGGTGTCAGCGATCTGGATGCGTCGCTTGATGCGCTGGTGCGGGAATTGCCCAATTGCGGCTCGGCGCTGATGATCGTGTCATGGTTCGGCTCGGACCTGCGGGCGGGCGAATGCCGGATCGAACCCAAGGTCGAATATTCCGACCGCGTGGCCCCCGATCTGCCCTGGTCCGTCGCCGGGCGAGACGCCGCGCAGACCCCCCAGATCGCACGCGCGCAGGGGCGGCCCATCTATGGCGGCACGCCGTCGGATGCGTCGGTGCTGCAGGCGATCGCGGCGCTGAAGGCGCGCGGGCAGGGGGTGGTCTATTACCCGTTCATCCTGATGGAGGTGCTGGAGGGCAACAGCCTGCCCGACCCGTGGTCAGAGGCCGACAGCCAGCCCGTCCTGCCCTGGCGCGGGCGCATCACCACCGAAAAGGCCCCCGGCCAGCCCGGCAGCCCTGACGGCACCCCGGCCGCCGCGACCGAGGTCGCCGCGTTTTTCGGCACGGCGCAGGCCAGCGATTTCAGCATCGACGGCACGTCGATCAGCTATTCCGGCCCGTCTGCCTGGCGCTACAATCGCTTCATTCTGCATCAGGCCGCGCTGTGCAAGGCGGCGGGCGGGGTGGATGCGTTCTGCATCGGGTCGGAAATGCGCAGCCTGACGCAGATACGCGGGGGGCAGAACAGCTTTCCCGCGGTCGCGGCGCTGGTGGCGCTGGCGGCCGAAGTGCGCGCCATTCTGGGGCCAGAGACAAAGATCACCTATGCCGCCGACTGGTCGGAATATTTCGGCTATATCACGGATGAGGGCGACCGCTTCTTCCATCTCGATCCGCTCTGGGCCGATGAGAATATCGATTTCATCGGCATCGACAATTACATGCCGCTGTCGGACTGGCGCGATGGCAGTGATCATGCCGATGCAGATTGGGGCTCGGTCTACAATCTCGATTACTTGCGCGCCAATGTCGCGGGGGGTGAGGGGTATGACTGGTTCTATGCCTCGGACCGGGACCGGCAGGCGCAGATCCGCACGCCGATTGTCGATGAGGCCGAATGGGGCGAGGACTGGATCTGGCGCTACAAGGACCTGCGCCGCTGGTGGGAGAATGATCATCATGACCGTGTCGGCGGGATGCGCAGCGATACTCCGACCGCGTGGGAGCCGCGCTCGAAACCCTTCTGGTTCACCGAATATGGCTGTGCGGCCATCGACCGGGGCACCAATCAGCCGAATGTCTTTCTGGACCCGAAATCGTCGGAAAGCTTCATGCCCTATTTCTCGCGCGGGTGGCGCGATGACACGATCCAGATGCAGTATATCCGCGCGGTCAATGCCTATTGGGCCGATCCGGCGAACAACCCGGTGTCCGAAATCTATGGCGGGCGCATGGTCGATATGGGGCGCGCGCATGTCTGGGCCTGGGATGCGCGGCCCTATCCGTGGTTTCCCGGCAATCGCGCGCTGTGGTCGGATGGCGACAACTGGGCGCGCGGGCACTGGATCACGGGGCGCGCGACGGCGGTGCCGCTGGATGCGCTGATCGCCGCGATCTGCGCGCGCGCGGGCGTGAGCGATGTCGATGTGCAGGGCGTGCATGGCGTGGTGCGCGGCTTTGCCGTGCCATCGGGCGAGGCGCCGCGCGCGATGCTGCAATCGCTGATGCTGGCCTACGGGGTCGAGGTGGCGGAACGCGCGGGCAGGTTGGTGTTCCGCATGCGCGGCGATGGTGTGCCTGCCGCGTTGGGCCGTGACGATCTGGTGCGTCGGCCCGAGGGCGATCTGAGCCTGATCCGCGCGCCCGAGGCAGAGTTGCGCGGTCGCGTGCAATTGCGCCATGTCGAGGAAGGGGCAGACTATGCCCAGCGCGTGGCCGAGGCGGTCTTTCCCGATGAGAGCGCGCAGCGCGCGGCGCTGTCCGATCTGCCGCTGGTGCTGACCGAGGGCGAGGGGCGGCTGATCGCCGAACGCTGGCTGTCCGAGGCGCGTGTGGCGCGCGATGTGGCGCGCTTTGCGCTGCCGCCCTCGGTCGATCTGGGCGCGGGCGACATGGTGCGGCTGGACGCGGGCGGTGCGCCGGGGCTGTGGCGGATCGACCGCGCGAGCCTGGGGGGCGCGCGCGAGGTTGAAGCCACCCGCGTCGAGGCCGCGATCTACGAGCGTGGCACGACCGAGCGCGATGGATCGAACCTCGCTGCCGTGCGCCCGCCCGCGCCGGTGCAGGCGCTCTTGATGGATCTGCCCCTGATCACTGGCGAAGACGTGGCACAGAACCCCCGTGTTGCTGTCAGCGCGCGGGCCTGGCCGGGGGTGGTGGCCGTGCATCACAAGCGCGGCGCGGGTGATTTCGAACTCGATGCGCTGGTGCGCGTACCGAGCCCGGTGGGAATGAGTGAGACGCCGCTTTTCGCGGCCCCGCCGGGCCGCTGGGACCGGGGGCCTGCGGTGCGGGTGCGCATGGTCTCGGGGCAATTGCTGTCGCGTAGCCCCGCGCAGGTGCTCGACGGCGCGAACATGGCCGCCATCGGGCTGGGTGACGACTGGGAGCTGTTCCAGTTCGCCGAGGCCGATCTGGTGGAGCCGGGGCTCTATGATCTGCGCATGCGGCTGCGCGGCCAGCAGGGCAGCGACGGGGTGATGCCCGCTGATTGGCCGCCCGGTGCGCTGGTGGTGCTGCTGGATCCGCCGCCGGTCGATCTGCCCCTGCCGCTGGATGCGCTGGGGCTGGCGCGGCGCTACCGCATCGGGCCTGCGGCGCGACCGCTTTCAGACCCTGTGCAGCGCGATCTGGAGGCTACGTTTGAGGGTGTCGGTCTGCGGCCCTATCGCCCGGCGCATCTGCGCGCCCGCGCGCTGCCCGGTGGCGGCCACCGTCTGAGCTGGATCCGCCGCACGCGGCGGGGCGGCGATAGCTGGGCGCAGGCCGAGGTGCCGCTGTCCGAGGCGTTCGAGCGCTATCATCTGCGCGTGCTCTCGGGCACCACGGTTCTGCGCGAGTTGGAACTGGACGCGCCGGAATGGGAGTATTCCGCCAGCGCGCAGGCCAGTGACGGGGGCGGGGCCTTTGCGGTCGAGGTGGCGCAGATCTCGGATATCGTCGGTCCGGGACCGCATGCGCGGCTGGAGGTGAGCCCGTGACGCCGGCCCACCGCCGCCCCCGCGCGCAGACGGCCCGCCCACCCACCCCCGCACCCCGGCTGCGCCGGGATGCTTGCCGCCTGCGCGCGGGGGCTGCGGCGCGTCATGCGTGAGGTCACGCATGGCGATATCCGCGCCGCGGCGCGCGTGCTGCTGGGCCATCCGGATGCGCGCTGGCCGGATCTCATGGCCGAGATGCTGTCCGAGGCGCATCACGCCGATTGCTACCGCAAGGCCAGGGGCCGCCATCATCCGCAGCTTGGCAATGGCACGCTGATGAGCGCGGCGTTGGCGCGCGCCCCGGCGCCCGCGCCCGTGCCGGGCGAGGGCGCGCATCTGGCTGCTCTTGGCGCGGCGATCGAGGCCGTTCTGGACTGGCGGGCGCAGCGCTAAGGCCCCTTTCGGAAGTGGCCCGCGCAGTCTATATGCGCGGCCATGGCACAGACACCACTTTTGCAACTCTCGGATATATCGCTCACCTATGGCGGCGACCCGATCTTTGACGGGCTTGATCTGGTGGTCCAGCAAGGCGACCGCGTTGCGCTTGTGGGACGCAACGGATCGGGCAAATCCACGCTGATGAAGGTGATGGCCGGGCTGGTCGAACCCGATGGCGGGACCCGCGCGCTCGCGCCCGGAACGCGTGTGGGCTATATGGAGCAGGACCCCGATTTCGCGGGTGCGGCGACTCTGGGCGATTTTGCCACAAGCGATCTGGACCCGGCCGAGCATTACCGCATCGAGATGGCGGCCGAGGGGCTGGATTTCGACCCAGACCTTGCGCCCGAGCGCGCCTCGGGCGGCGAGCGGCGGCGCGCGGCGCTGGCAAAGCTGCTGGCGGAAGCGCCGGAACTGATGCTGCTGGATGAGCCGACGAACCATCTGGATATTCATGCCATTGCCTGGCTGGAGGCGCGGTTGCGCGCGGCACGCGCGGCCTATGTGCTGATCAGCCATGACCGCGCCTTTCTGCGCGCGCTCAGCCGGGCGACGCTGTGGCTGGATCGCGGGGTGATGCGCCGCCGCGAAGCCGGGTTCGAGGGGTTCGAGGAGTGGCGCGATACCGTCTGGGCCGAAGAGGATGCCGCGCGCCACAAGCTCAACCGCAAGATAAAGGCCGAGGCGCGCTGGGCAGTCGAGGGAATCAGCGCGCGGCGCAAGCGCAATCAGGGCCGTGTGCGGGCCCTGCAGGCGCTGCGCGCCGAGCGGGCGGGCCAGATCAAGCGGCAGGGCACGGCGGCGATGGCGCTGGAAAGTGCGGCGCCCTCGGGCAAGCTGGTGGCGGAACTGGAGGGGGTGCGCAAATCCTACGGGGACCGCGTGATCCTGCGCGATTTTTCCACGCGGATCATGCGGGGCGAGCGGGTGGCGCTGGTCGGTCCCAACGGGGTGGGCAAGACGACGCTGTTGCGCGTGATCACGGGCGAGGAAGAGCCCGATTCGGGGCGCGTGCGGCGGGGCACCAATCTGGAGGTGGCACTGTTCGATCAGAGCCGCGCGCAGCTCGACCATAATTCCAGCCTGTGGGAGAATCTGACCGGCGATCCGCTGATGCGCGTGCCGGGGCAGGCCGATCAGGTGATGGTCCGCGGGCAGCCCCGGCATGTGGTGGGGTATCTCAAGGAATTTCTGTTCGACGAGGCGCAGGCGCGCGCGCCGGTGCGCGCGCTCTCGGGCGGCGAGAAGGCGCGGCTTTTGCTGGCGCGGATCATGGCGCAACCGTCGAACCTGCTGGTACTGGACGAGCCGACGAATGATCTGGATGTCGAGACACTGGATCTGTTGCAGGACATTCTGGACGGGTTTGACGGGACTGTGCTGCTGGTCAGCCATGACCGCGATTTCATCGACCGGATCGCGACCACGACACTGGTGTTCGAAGGGGCGGGGAAGGTCACAGCCTATGCGGGAGGCTGGAGCGATTATCTGTCCCAGCGCCCCGCGCCCGAGCGCGAGGCCGCGCCGCGCGCGGCGGAAAAGGCGAAACCCGCGACGCCCGCGGGGCGGACCGCACGCGCGCCCGACCGGCTGAGCTTTACCGAGGCGCATCGGCTGGAGAAATTGCCCGCCGAGATCGCACGGCTGGAGGCCGAGATCGCAAAGCTGGGTGCGTTGCTGGCCGATCCCGACCTGTTCACGCGCGCGCCGGTGAAATTCCGCAAGGCGAGCGAGGCGCTGAGCGCGCGACAAACCGCGCTGGAGGCGGCGGAAGAGGAATGGCTGCATCTGGCCGATAAGGCCGAGGGCTGACGCCGCAAGGTGGGGGGGGTGGGTTGCACCCACCTTACGACATAGCGGGTCGGATGGGCGTAGGGTGGGTGGCAACCCACCCCTGGCTCAACCCGGATGCAGGCGGGGCCAGAAGGCATCCAGCCAGAGGCGGCCATACTGTGCGTTCATATGCTTTGCTTCGTCATCGGCATGGGCGGGCGCGTCGGGATGCGCAACCTGCACCAGACGGGCCGAGCCGCTGGCGAAATCGGGATGGGTCGCCCGGTCATCAATCAGCGTCGTCGCAGGCTGCGCGACCATCTGCGCGCCCAGGGGATCGCAGATATGGTGCTGGGCCAGCGCGACTTCCTCGCCATGCGGCAGCAGGCGGCGCGGCCTGCGCCCGTCTTGCGGGCAGGGCAGGGGTTTGAGCGCGGCAAAGAGCGGTTTGTCGGTCAGCGCGCGCAGGGCCTTCAGATGCGGGCCGATCAGGTCCGCTTGCAGCCTTGCAAGGGTGCACGCCGCGCGGAAAGCCTGGCTATAGGCGCGGGGGCGGTCCTCGGGCAGGCTGCGCCCGCCAAATCCATAGACAAGAAACGCATCATATTGCGCCGGCTCGATCGCGCGCCGCCCGCCCGAGGTCATCTCGTACTGCGCGGCCAGCGCGTCATTGAGCGGCACGTATTGCCCGTGCTGCACGGCCATCGCGCGGCTGTCGAAGGCGACGGCGGCAAAGAATGTCAGCGCGGCGTCGGGATGGGCGGCGCAGAAATCCGCGCTCGCCTGTTTCAGCGCGCCCGCATGGCTGTTGCCCAGAATGCACAGCCGGGTCATGCGCGCGGCCCGAATGCGGCGTAGAGTTCCTCTTCGCAGACCAGGTCGCGTGCGGGGGGTCGGGACGGCGGCTGCGGGGCGGGTCCGCTGCCCGGAAAGCGCGCGGCCATGGCACCGAAGAAACTGTCCATCACCAGATCCACCCCCTCTTGCGTGACCTGTCGCATGTCGGGACCGAAAAAGCGCCCGCCATGGACGGGGCTGGAAATGATCTCGTAGGACGGAAAGTAATCCGTATCAGGGCGTATGGCGGCCAGCGCGCCGGCCACTGCGCGCAGGATCGCCTTGGATCCGCTTGTGGCGTTCAGCACATGCGCCCCACTGGCCGTCGCTGCCAGCGGCACGGGCGAGACAGTCAGCAAAAAGCGCAGATCGGGGTTTTCCGCGCGCATCAGATCCATCGCCTCCGCCATCGTCGCCAGCGCCTGCGGGTAGTCCAGCGGTGCGAATGCATGGCGCGCGGGATCAAAGCGCCCGCCCGCCGTGCCGGGGCAGAGCGGGTATTCCAGCCCGGTGTCAGAATCGATCCAGCGTTCGGTCAGCCCCAGCGTAAAGACCAGCACCCGCGCCTTGCGCACCGCATTGCGCAGCGCGCGCAGGGTCACGCGGCGCATGTGGTGCATCTCTGAGACGTCGCTGAACCCGTCAGGTTCCAGCCGCGGGCGGAACGGGTCGCGGATGCGCGCGCCATCAGCCCAGCCCTCGGTCGGCATGTGCGCCTGTTCGATTGCCCAGCGCAGCCATTGCAGCAACAGCGTCGGCGTATAGATATTTCCGGTCCGGGCCGAGAACTGGCGATACCCGTAGCGCAGGCTGAGCGCAGGGGGCACCTTGCGCGGGGGCGGCTCAAAGTTCACCCAGCGGTAGCCGCGCGCGCGCAGCGCCGGCCCGAAATGCTGCGCAAAGCAGGACCCGAAGGTCGCCACGCCATCGCCGGGCGCGATGGGAAAGGCAGGGTCCCACAGTCCGGTCAGCGCTCCGGGCAATTGCGCGGCCACCCCGCTGCGCCAATAGGCAGAGGCGGGAAGGCCGGAATAGGGGTGGGGCGGGTCATCGGGCACGACTGCGGCCTTTTAGGTCAGGATTTGCCCGCAGGATAGGCGGGCGGGGGGCGCGATGACAAGCCGGGCCTGCATATTGGCAACGGCACCTGAACTATGGGCTGGATCGCCCCGGCCCAAGCGGATATTCAGGGCATCTGATGCCCCGACACGAGTCTCCCCAGTGACCGCCCGTTCCCGAACCGCCCCAGGCGCTGCGCATCTGCAGCCGCGTGAGGTCGCGCATGTCGCGGCCACCGAGGAGGGCTGGCGCATCGAGGGTGTGCTGAGCCTGCGCAGCGTGTCAGCGGTGCTGCCTGCGCTTGCACGGATCGAGGGGGCGGATGTCACGCTCGATCTGTCGGGGCTGGAGCGGCTGGACACTGCGGGCGCCTATGCGCTGTATCAGACCGAGGTGAGAATCGCGCAGGCGGGCGGGCATGTCCGCTATCAGGGCCTTGGGTCCGATCATGCCGCGCTGATGGAACGCGTGGCCGCGGCCGTGCCCACCCCGCCCGATGATGCGCCCACCGCCAAAAGCCTGACCGACCGGCTGGAGGATCTGGGCCGCATGGTCGCGGGCGCGGGCGCCTTTGTGGGGCAGCTTTGCGCCATGCTGGGTATGTTCATCGCACGGCTGGTGCGCATGATCCGCCACCCTTATGAATTCCGCATGACCGCGCTGGTGCATCACGCCGATGAGGTCGGCTGGCGCGCCGTGCCCATCGTGATGCTGATGTCCTTTCTGATCGGGGTGGTGCTGGCCTTTCAGGGGGCCGTGCAGCTGCGCCAGTTCGGGGCCGAGATTTTCGTGGTCGATCTGATCGCCATTTCGATCCTGCGCGAACTGGGCATCCTGCTGACGGCGATCATTGTGGCCGGGCGCACGGCGTCAAGCTTTACCGCCGCCATAGGGTCGATGAAGATGCGCGAGGAAATCGACGCCATGCGCACGCTGGCCATCGACCCGGTCACAGTGCTCTTCGTGCCGCGCATCCTGGCCTTGCTGATCACCCTGCCGATTCTGGGCATGGTCGCGAATCTGCTGGGGCTGTTCGGCGGCATGATGATGGCCTGGATCGAACTTGGCATCTCGCCCGGTGTGTTCCTGGCGCGGCTGCTGGAGGGGACGAGCCTCGATCATGTGCTGGTGGGCTTTTCCAAGGCCCCGGTTTTCGCCATCATCATCGGGGTGATCGGGTGCCATGCGGGGATGCAGGTGGGCGGCAATGCCGAAAGCCTCGGCCGGCAGACATCGGCCTCGGTCGTGCGGGCAATCTTTGCAGTGATTCTTGCCAATGCGCTGTTTTCGGTCTTTTTCGCGCTGATGGGGATCTGACATGAGCGACGCGCCCATCATCCGACTGCGCGGCATCCGCAACCAGTTCGGGGCCCAGGTCGTACATGACAATCTCGACCTTGATGTCATGCGCGGCGAGGTGCTGGGTGTTGTGGGCGGGTCAGGCACCGGCAAATCGGTGCTGCTGCGCTGCATCGCGGGGCTGCGCCCGCCACAGGCAGGCCGGATCGAGATCTTCGGGCAGGACGCGCTGAACTGCCCCGAGGACACGCGCCGTGCCATCGACCAGCGCATGGGGGTGATGTTTCAGGACGGGGCGCTGTTTTCCAGTCTGACCGTGCGCGAGAATGTCGAGGTGCCGATGCGCACGCTCAAGGGGCTGGACCCGCGCCTGCGCCGGGACGTGGCGGATCTGAAAATCTCCATGTCGGGGCTGCCCTATATTGCGGGCGACAAATACCCGTCGGAGTTGTCCGGCGGGATGCGCAAGCGCGCAGGCCTGGCGCGCGCACTTGCGCTCGACCCCGAGATCGTGTTTCTGGATGAACCCACCGCAGGGCTTGACCCGATCGGCGCATCGGCCTTTGATGAACTGATAAATGCGCTGTCGAAAACGCTTGGCCTGACTGTGTTCATGGTCACGCATGATCTGGACAGCCTGCACGCGACCTGCGACCGGATTGCGGTTCTGGCCGAAAAGCGCGTCATGTATACCGGCACCATGGCCGAGATGCTGGACATCGATCACCCATGGGTGCACGAGTATTTCCATGGACCCCGCGCCCGCGCGGCGACCGAAACACTGGAAAGGACTGCCTGAGGCATGGAAACACGGGCAAATTATGTTCTGATCGGCCTGTTCGCCGTGCTGGGGTTTCTGGGGATGCTGGGCTTTTTCCTGGCCTTTGGGAAATTGCAGTTTGACCGCCAGTTCGCGACCTATCAGGTGCGGTTCGAATCCGTCTCGGGGCTGTCGCAGGCTGCCGATGTGCGCTTTGCGGGCCTGCTGGTCGGGCAGGTGACCGATATCCGCCTGTCCGAGGAAGGCGATGGCAGCGTGGTCGTGCGTTTCGAGGTCGAGCGTGAAACTCCGGTGCGCGCCGATTCAGTGGCGACAGTGGACAGTTCCGGCATTACGGGGGTCAGCTTTGTTTCTGTCAGCCCGGGCAGCACCGATGCGCCCCTGATCAATGATCGCACGGATGTGCCCGAACTGGAATCGGGGCGCTCCACCATCCAGTCGCTGACCGAGGGCGCGCCGCGCATTCTGGACGAAACGCTGATCGTTCTGGAACAGGTCAGCCGACTGCTGGGCGACGAGAATCAGAGCCGCGTGGTCAATATTCTGGACAATGTCGAGCAATCCTCGGGCGAGGTATCGCGCGCTCTGGACAATTTCGCGGCCTTTACCGACACGATTGCCGAGGCGACCGAGACCTTCGCCGTGTTCAGCGACAATCTGGCCCCGATCCTCTTGCAGGCCGAACAGACGGTCGAGGCGCTGCAATTCGCCATCGACGAATTCGCGCTTGTGGCCACCGAATCGCGCATCACATTCGAGACAGGGACCGAGGCGCTGACCTCTATCGACCGTTTCGTGGATGAGGACATGACCGAGATGGTGGCCGCGCTGCGCACCTCGGCCGATGCGCTGCAGGCCGAAGTCGAGGACGTCTCGGGCGAGATGCGCGCCACGCTGGCCGAATTCAACCGCACGGGTGTGGCGGTGAACGAGCGGCTGATCGCGCTCGACCCTGCCATCGCGCGGATCGAGCCGCTGCTGGCGCAGGCGGAAACCACATTCGAGACGGTCGAGCGCATGTCGGCCAATATCGATACGCTGGTGGCCGGGGATGGCACCGCCCTTGTGGCCGAGGCGCGCGAGATGGTGCAGATGGCGCGGGGCGCGACCGAGAATATCGCGAATGTGGCCGAGAATGATCTGCCGGTCATCATGGAAGATGTGCGCCTTGCCGCTGCCGATATCCGCGAGGTGGTAAATACCGTGGGCGCCGATCTGAGTGAGGTGTCCGGCCAGGTGGAAGCGCTGAGCAGCGGCGGGCTGCGCACGCTCGATCAGGTGACCGAGACATTCGCCAATGCCAATACCACGCTCGAGGCGATCAATCGCGCACTGGACACGAGCGAAGGCGCGTTGCAGGCCGCCGAGCGCGCCTTTGTCGGCGCGGACCGGGTGATCAATGAAGATATCGGCGAGATTACCGAGGATCTGCGCGATGTGCTGACCCGGCTGGGCGCGGCTGTCGATTCCGTGTCCGAGGATATCCCCGAGGTCACGGCCGATCTGCGCCGCACGGCAGACAGCGCCGCGCGCGCTTTTGACGACCTCAGCCGCATGGTGCGCGACAGTTCGGGGCCGGTGCAGGAATTCACCGCTTCCGGCCTGCCCAACATCACCCAGCTTGCGCGCGAGACGCGCGGGCTGATCACCAATCTTGACCGCCTGACACGCCAGATCGAACGCGATCCCACGCGCTTCCTGCTCAACCGCCAGACGCCGGAGTTCCGAAGATGAGATATGACAGACGAGGGGTTCTGACAGGGATGGGCGCGCTGGCGCTGCTGCCGGGCTGCGGGGCCCTGTCGGCGCTGAGCGA
The DNA here is from genome assembly GCA_007695345.1 of Paracoccaceae bacterium. Classification (GTDB taxonomy): domain Bacteria; phylum Pseudomonadota; class Alphaproteobacteria; order Rhodobacterales; family Rhodobacteraceae; genus Roseinatronobacter. The sequence goes on from REDZ01000181.1 coordinate 17,677, forward strand.
TGCGACGGCGGTGCTGGATGCCTATGAGTTGCGCGCCCCGGATGTGCCGCAGGCCGGACGGATGCTGCAACGCGGGCTGAGCATAGAGCCGCCGGGCACCACGGGCGCGCTGGATGTCGATCGCATCATGATCCGGCCCAACCCGGTGCAATCGCAATACCTGCCCGGTGCGCGCTGGTCCGATGACATGCCGCGCATGGTCCAGAGCCTGATGCTGCGCAGTTTCGAGGATACGGGCGCGCTGTCCTATATCGGGCGCAGGCCGCTGGGCGGGTCGGGCGATGTGGCGCTGATTTCCGAGATCACGGATTTTCAGGCGGAACTGTCGGCGGATGAAAGCAGCGCGGTCACACGCATACGCCTGACAGCGCGGATGGTGCGGGAACGTGACGCGAGCATATTGGCGCGGCGGTCGTTTCAGGCCGTGGCACCAGCCGCATCGACCGAAACGCTGGATATCGTGCAGGCGTTCAACGATGCCTCGGACGAGGTGCTGGTGGATCTGGTGCGCTGGGGGCTGGATGTGATGGGAGTGGCGTTGCCCGCGGCGTGACTTTGGCGGAGATATTTGCCTGGGGCGCTCTGTATCTGGCGGGTGCGTATTGACGAGATCTGCGTGGGGCGCTGCCCCACACCCCGGGATATTTTGACAAAGATGAAAGAGGTTTCGGGGAATGCTGCGCAGCCTGTATGACTGGACGTTGTCGCTGGCGCGGCATCCGCATGCGCTCTGGGCGCTGGCGGTCGTGGCCTTTGTCGAAAGCTCGGTCTTTCCCATCCCGCCCGATGTGCTGATGATCGCGATGATCGTGGCCGCGCCCTCGCGTGCCTTTGTGATTGCCGGTGTGGCGACCGTGGCCTCGGTCGCGGGGGGGCTGGCGGGCTACTGGATCGGCTATGGCGCGTTCGAGACAGTGGGGCGGCCAGTGCTGGAATTCTATGGCAAGGAGGCGTATTTCGACAGCTTTGCCGAGCGCTACAATGACTGGGGCGCCTGGGCGGTGCTGATTGCAGGTGTGACGCCCTTTCCCTACAAGGTCATCACTATCCTGTCGGGCGTGACGGGGCTGTCGCTGGTCGTGTTCCTGATTGCCTCGATCGTTGCGCGGGCGCTGCGGTTCTTCATCGTGGCCGCGCTGCTGTGGAAATTCGGCGCACCGATTCGTGATTTCATCGAGCGGCGACTGGGCTTGATGTTCACGCTGTTCATGGGGCTACTCTTGGGCGGATTTCTGGTCTTGAGGGTGTTCTGATGCGAGCGAGCTGGGGGCGGCGATTGCAGCTTGTGGCGCTGGCAGGGTCCGTGGGGCTGTTGCTGGGGGCGCTGGCCTTCGAACATATCGGCGGGCTGGCGCCCTGTCCGCTGTGCATCTGGCAGCGCTGGCCGCATGTGGTGGCGCTGCTGGGGGCAGGCGCGCTGATCTGGTCGCCCCTGGCGCTGATCGGTGCTGCGGGCGCGGCGGGGTCCGGGGGGATCGGCGTCTATCACACCGGGGTCGAGCGCGGCTGGTGGGAGGGGCCGGCAAGCTGCGCGGCGGGTGAGGTCAGCGGCATGAGTGCCGAGGAATTGCTCGCGCAGATCATGGCGGCCCCTGTGGTGCGCTGCGATGAGGTCCCGTGGGAGATGCTGGGCCTGTCGATGGCAAGCTGGAACGCGGTCGCGTCCTTTGCCATCGCCGGGCTGTGGCTTGCAAGCCTGCGGCTGTCTTGATCGGGGCGCGGGCCGCCAGCCAGGGATCGGCTGCCGTGACGGGGCGCTGCGTTTCGGCCCGGATCTGAGCGAGATGGCAGGGCGGTCTTTCGCTGGCGGCGAGGGGCACGTCGGCGCAAGCCTTGCCTGACCCGCGTGTTCACCACCGCAAGGCGTGACGACGGGATGGCGCCCGAGTGTCGGGGATGACTGGCGCAGCGCTGCGCGCATCGGCGTGGCGATATGGCGGTCCCGGACAGGGGCGGCGAACAGCAGATGATCCTTGGTCCGCGGTTCCAGCGGAAGCGCTTTGCCGCGCCGCTGCAACAGCCGGTTCGAGCAGGATGGTCAGACCGCTGAATCGGCGCGGTGCGCGCACCTCGCGCGCCTGCGCAGCAGGTGTGTCCGCGACAAGCCGCGCCAGCAGGCGGTCGTTGCCAGTGCAGGATCAGACGACGATGCGCGCGCCTGTGGCGCCTTGATCCGCGTCAAGCGGCGATCGGTTGCGCTGCGCCTTAATGCAGACGCAGGTTCCCGCGCGAGAAATTGCCCAGATCGAACTCGCCCACCACATGGCGCCATTCGCCCGCCGAGAGCTGTTTGCGATGCGTGAAGCGCACCGAATGCAGCGGCCCCTCGATACTGTCATGCCAGAATTCGATGAATTCGAACAGGCGCGGATAATCGGGGGCGAGGTCATAGTCCTGCCAGACAAAGGTATTGAGGACATGGCAATGATCCGGCAGGCGATAGGTCATTTCCGCCGTGGTCAGGCCATAGCCCTTGAGCATGAGTTCGACAGGATGTTTCTCCATCTGCGGTTCCTTTTGCTGATACGTTCTGAAATCATGCCAAAGGAAAGATAATAATCAATGAAAACATGTTGTTGTCACTTATCTTCGTTGGCTGCCAAATGCCTCGGGAATGCGCCATTGCACCCTATATCGTGGTTCTGATACAAGTCTGTCAACCATATCTGGAACGAGCGGCAGAGCGGCGAGGATTGCGTGAACGACACCCCGGAACCACCTGAAAACATGGATGAAACCCCACCCGGAGCACCGACCGGGCCGTCCATCTCCATCACGCAGGAGATGCGGGCGTCCTATCTTGACTACGCCATGAGCGTGATTGTCAGCCGCGCGATCCCCGATCTGCGCGATGGCCTGAAACCTGTGCATCGGCGCATTCTGTTCGCGATGCATGATGCAGGCAACACGCATGACAAGCCCTATCGCAAATCCGCCCGTGCGGTGGGGGATGTGATGGGCACCTATCACCCGCATGGCGACTCGGCCATTTATGACGCGCTGGTGCGCATGGCGCAGCCCTTCTCGATGTCGCTGCCGCTGTTGGACGGGCAGGGCAATTTCGGGTCGATGGATGGCGATAACCCGGCCGCGATGCGCTATACCGAAGTGCGCATGGACAAGGCGGCCGGCGCGCTTCTGGCCGATATCGACAAGGATACGGTCGATTTTCAGGACAATTATGACGGGCGCGACCGCGAACCCACCGTGCTGCCCGCGCGCTTTCCCAATATGCTGGTCAATGGCGCAGGCGGCATTGCCGTGGGCATGGCCACCAATATCCCGCCGCATAATCTGGGCGAGGTGGTCGCGGCCACGCTGGCGCTGATCGACAACCCCGATCTGACCAGCGCCGATCTGATCGACTATATCCCCGGCCCCGATTTCCCCACAGGGGCGCTGATGCTGGGCCGCTCGGGCGCGCGCAAGGCCTATCTGGAAGGGCGCGGCTCCGTCATCATCCGCGCGCGCACCCATATCGAGGAATTGCGCAAGGACCGCTTCGCCATCATCGTCGATGAAATCCCCTATCAGGTGAACAAATCGACCATGGTCGAACGGATCGCCGAAGCCGTGCGCGACAAGCGCATCGAAGGGATTTCCTCGGTCGCCGACGAATCCGACCGCGTCGGCGTACGGGTGGTGATCGAACTCAAGCGCGACGCCACCCCCGATGTGGTCCTGAACCAGCTTTACCGCTTCACGCCGATGCAGACATCCTTTGGCTGCAACATGCTGGCGCTGAATGGCGGGCGGCCCGAGCAACTGACCCTGCGCGATTTTCTGAGCGCCTTCATCGGGTTCCGCGAGGAAGTGGTGACGCGGCGCACGGCGTTCGAGCTGAACAAGGCGCGCGAGCGGTCCCATGTGCTGTGCGGGCTGGCCGTGGCGGTGTCGAATGTGGATGAAGTGGTGGCCACCATCCGCGCCAGTGCTGACCCGGCCGAAGCGCGCGAAAAGCTGATGACCCGGCGCTGGCCCGCGGGCGATATCGCGCCCTATATCCGGCTGATCGACGATCCCAGCCACACGATGAACGAAGATGGCACCTATAACCTGTCCGAAGTGCAGGCGCGCGCGATCCTTGATCTGCGGCTGCAGCGCCTGACAGCAATGGGCGTCAAGGAGGTCACGGACGAGCTGGAAAGCCTGGCCGCGAAGATCAAGGATTATCTCGATATCCTGCGCTCGCGCGCGCGGGTGATGGAGATCATCGGGACGGAACTGCGCGAGGTACGCGCGCAATTCGCCGTGCCCCGGCGCAGCGAGATCGTGGACTGGTCCGGCGATATGGAGGACGAGGACCTGATCGAGCGCGAGGATATGGTCGTCACCATCACCTCGGGCGGGTATATCAAGCGCACGCCCCTGCATGAGTTCCGCGCCCAGCGGCGCGGCGGCAAGGGGCTGGCGGGGATGGCGACCAAGGATGATGATGTCGTCACGTCGCTTTTCGTGGCCAATACGCATACGCAGCTTCTGTTCTTCACCACTGATGGCATGGTCTACAAGCTCAAGACCTGGCGCCTGCCGCTGGGCGGGCGCAATGCGCGGGGCAAGGCGATGGTCAATATCCTGCCCATCGCAAGCGGGGTCAGCGTGGCAGCGATCATGCCGGTCGAACGCCCCGAGGAGGAATGGCAGAACCTGCAGATCGTCTTTGCGACCTCGGCCGGGGATGTGCGGCGCAATGCGCTGTCGGATTTCACCAATGTCATGCGCAATGGCAAGATCGCAATGAAGCTGCCCGAAGGCGTCAGCCTTGTGAATGCCCGCATCTGTGATGAAGATGATGATGTGATGCTGGTCACGGCCTCTGGCCGCGCAATCCGCTTCCGCACGACCGATGTGCGGGTGTTCAAGGGGCGCGATTCAACCGGCGTGCGCGGGGTGCGGCTGGGCGAAGGCGACAGCGTCGTCAGCATGGCGGTGATCCGCCATTTCGAGGCCAGCCCCGAAGAACGCGCCACCTATCTGAAGATGCGCCGCGCGATGGCCGGTGTGGTCGAGGATGAGGGCGAAGACGAAGAGGATGCGACCGAGGGCGCGCTGTCGCCCGAACGCTATGCCGAAATGTCGGCCAGCGAGGATCTGATCCTGACCATCACCGAGAAGGGAACCGGCAAGCTGTCATCAAGTCACAATTACCCGATCCGCGGGCGTGGCGGCATGGGTGTGGCCGCGATGGACCGGGCGATGCGGGGCGGGCAGCTTGTTGCCTGTTTCCCGGTCGAGGCGTCGGACCAGATCATGCTGGCCACCTCACGCGGGCAGTCGATCCGCGTGCCGGTGCAGGGGATTTCCTTCCGCTCGCGTTCTGCGGGCGGGGTGCGGGTGTTCAACACGTCGAATGGTGAAATGGTCGTGTCGGTCGCGCGCGTGGCCGAGACGGGCGAGGAGGTGGGCGAGGTCGGGGAAGACTGAGCCTCGCCCGTCAGGGCCGCGCCTTGTGTCAGGCGTTTTATTTGAGTATTTTTGGCAAGATGAAACCATTACGGTGGCCCGGACCGGTGTCGTTTGAGCCTGCCTGCTGCTTCATCTTGCCGAAAATACTCAATCTTCGGTCTGCCGGGGCTGTGCGGCGCGTGCGAGGGTCTGTTCCAGCACGAATACCCGAATGGCCGAGGCAAGGCCGATATCGCCGCGTTCCGCGTCGATCTGTGCGGCGAGCGCATTCACCGCCATGCCGCGCGCCGCGGCGAGTTTGCGGAATTCGATCCAGAAGGCATCTTCCAGCGATACGGATGTGCGATGGCCACGCAGGGTCAGCGAGTGCTTGACCGGACGCGCTGTCATTCCTTGTCCAGCTTGTGACCATCGAGATTGCGGTCCGCCCGGGTGGCGCGGGCCTCTTCGAGCGTGCGGACAAGTTTACTGCGCCCGTGTCGGGCGGCATTTTCGGATGCCGCGCGCCGCTTGCTGTCGCGGGCGGCCTGTTTGCGGGTGGTGCGCAGGTTGATGATCTGGCTCATGGCATGATCCTAGACGAAGCGACCGGGCTCTATCAAGCGGCAAGAATATAAACGAAAACCGAATTCTTGTCGGAGTCAGGCTGTGGCACTGTAAAAATACGACATGAACTTTATTTAAATGGTCCGGGGAATTTTATTCAGATCAGTGTGAATAAAGGCCCAGGTGCCACGCACCTGGGCCGTACTCGTTACGCGAAAAAGGGATCAGCCTTCTTCATATTCCGGCATGTTTTCCAGATCATCTTCGGACAGCTGCGTTTGCAGTTCGGGATTGCCCGCATCATCCATCTGGACAGTCACGTCGGCAAAGGGAATTGCGACAGTGCGCGCACCCAGACCAAGGAAGCCGCCCACATCAACCAGGATGTATTCGACATCGCCTTCAGTGGTCAGCACCACATCATCAACATTGGCGATCGACCCGCCCTCAAAGCTGAGGACATCTGCACCGATAATTTCGTCAGCGGTCAGCTCCATACCAGCCTCGGCCCCTGTGGCAGGCGCATCCGGATCCTCGGTCATGTCGGTGTCGAGATCCTCTTCGACAGCGTCATCCGCCATCGGATCATCGGCCATCGGGTCATCACCTTCGGGTGCGTCCATGCCTTCCTCGACTGCCGGCGCATCCGTCGGCTCTTCGGGGGTGTCGGCGGTCTGCGCGTAAGCGGGCAGGGCGAGCATTGCACCCAAAGCGGTCGTTGCGAGAAACTTGTTCAGCATTTACTCAGGTCCTTCTGTTTTTGGCAGTGGCACCACCGTGGCGCCGATTGAACAAGAAATGCCCGGGGCGCGAAAAGGTTTCATCCCTTGTGACAGAAAAATCATTCTGGCGGTTTTCTGCCGATCCGGTGGTATCAGCCGAATATGAGCAATCGTTTGAAAAGCTGTCGGGTGCGCTGAACAATCCGATGGCCTCTGCGTGTATTACAGCGCATGAAAAAAGGGCCGCGCGGGGGCGCGACCCTTTTATCGATGCAGGTGCGGTGCTTTTCAGTCCCTGGGGCCGATCATCTGTTCGGGGCGCACGACGCGGTCGAATGTCTCGCCATCCACAAAGCCCAGTGCGATGGCCTCTTCGCGCAGGGTGGTGCCGTTCTTATGCGCGGTCTTGGCGACCGTGGTGGCATTGTCATAGCCGATCGTGGGCGCGAGCGCCGTGACCAGCATCAGCGATTCCTTCATCAGCTTGTCGATGCGCTCGACATTGGCCTGTGTGCCGACCACCATGTTGTCGGTGAAGCTGGCCGCTGCGTCGCCCAGAAGCTGCATGGATTGCAGGACATTGTAGCTCATCATCGGGTTATAGACATTCAGTTCGAAATGCCCCTGAGAGCCTGCAAAGCCCACGGCGGCGTCATTGCCCATGACATGGGCGCAGACCATGGTCAGCGCCTCGGCCTGGGTGGGGTTGACCTTGCCGGGCATGATGGAACTGCCGGGTTCGTTTTCCGGCAGGATCAGTTCGCCCAGGCCAGAGCGCGGGCCAGAGCCCAGAAGCCGCATGTCATTTGCGATCTTGAAAAGCGATGCGGCCACTGTCTTCAGCGCGCCCGAGAACATGACCATGGCATCATGGGCGGCCAGCGCCTCGAACTTGTTGGGTGCGGTGACAAAGGGCAGGCCGGTGATGCCGGCGATATGGCCTGCGACCGCGCTATCCCAGCCCTTGCGGGTGTTCAGCCCGGTGCCGACCGCCGTGCCGCCCTGTGCCAGTTCGTAGATATGGGGCAGGCACATCTGAACCCGCTGGATGCCCATGCGTACCTGATGCGCATAGCCGCCGAATTCCTGACCCAGGGTCAGGGGTGTGGCATCCTGCGTATGGGTGCGCCCGATCTTGATGATATCCCTGAATTCTTCCGATTTCGCGACCAGCGCGGCATGCAGCTTTTCCAGCCCCGGCAGCAGCACATCGCGTGCCAGCATCCCGATGCCGACATGCATCGCGGTGGGGAAGGTGTCATTGCTGGACTGGCCCATGTTGCAATGATCATTGGGGTGAACCGGGTCCTTGGACCCCATCTGCCCGCCCAGAATCTCGATCGCGCGGTTCGAGATCACCTCATTCGCGTTCATGTTGGATTGGGTGCCAGAGCCGGTCTGCCAGACGACAAGCGGGAAATTGTCGTCGAACCGGCCCTCGAACACTTCGCGCGCGGCCTGCACGATGGCGTCGCCGCGCTGTTTGTCCAGACTGCCCTGTTCCATGTTGACCAGTGCACAGGCCCATTTGACAGCCCCCAATGCGCGGATGATCGGCACGGGCTGGCGTTCCCAGCCGATGGGGAAATTGCGGATCGAGCGCTGGGTCTGCGCGCCCCAATACTTGTCGGCGGGCACGTCCAGCGGGCCGAAGCTGTCGGTTTCGGTGCGGGTTGCAGTCATGAATGAAGCTCCTTGCAAGGGCGGGGTCTGCAAGGTGCTTAGCGACTGGTCAGCGGGAAATCAATCGGCATGCCGTTGCATACCGTACGCTATTTGCGGAAACGGTCCAGGCTGACGACCTCGCCGCTTTTCTCTTCCTGCGGCGCATCCTCGAGCATCGGGGCCTCGTCGTCATCCTCATCCTCGTCGTCATCATCCTGCTGCAGCTCGAACCGCAGGCCGAACTCGACCGACGGGTCGACAAAGGTGGAGATCGCGTCAAACGGGATATAGAGGGGTTCGGGCGAATTGCCGAAATTCAGCGTGATCGCAAAGCCGTCCTCTTCCACCACCAGATTGTCGAACCAGTGCTGCACGACAAGGGTAATCTCCTCGGGATAGCGTTCATGCAGCCAGTCGGCCATCTGCATGTCCGGATGGCCCGTGTCGATGGTGATGAAGAAATGATGATCGCCTGGCAAGCCGTCCTGGGCAACCTGCTCCATCACCCTGCGGATCAGTCCCCGCATGGCGTCGTGCATCAGATTGCCGTAGTCGATTCCGCTCATGGCGCCCCCTTTCGATGATGCAAGCATAGGCTTTTCACACCCGATGGGAAGCCCCCATCAGGGGCTTGCGGAAAAAACTGTCCCTGTCTTGCAGATGCGCGGCGGATGCGGATGCAACAGCCCGCGCCATGGCGGCGAGAGGCCGCTTTGCCGCGCGCAACACCGCGCATATCCGGGCAGTTTGCCCATCTGCTGGTCGATCTGCCTGCCGGGCAGGCAGGTGGTGCAGGACGGTCATGGATTGCATCTTTCGCGCCGCGCTGTAGGCTCGCAGGCGATGGAACAAACGGAGGTCGCATGTATTCCCATCTGTTGGTGACAGTCGCCTATGACAAGGGCCATGACGCGGGTCCCGTGCTGGAGATTGCGCGCGCGCTGGCCGCGCCCGGCGCCAAGATCACCCTGATTCATGTGATGGAGCCGGCGCCGGTCTTTGCCCTCGATTATCTGCCCGAGGGCTGGCATGACGACATGCGCGCCGCGATCACCGCCGATCTGGAGGCGCTGACCGCGGACCAGCCCGGTGCCGAGGTGATGGTGACCGAAGGCGACGCGGCGGCCGAGATCCTCGAGGCGGCGCGCGCGGGGCAGGCGGATTGCATTGTCATCGCCTCGCACCGGCCCGGCACGCAGGGGCTGCATCTGGGATCGACCGCGACCAAGGTGGTGGGGCGCGCGCAATGCGCCGTGCATGTGGCCCGCCGGGCATGAGCGGGAGCGACTGGGGCGGGCGGCGCATCCTGTTCCTGATGGCCGCAGCCCCCGAATACGGCCCCGCGCTGCGCGCGCAGATCACACCGGTCATGACGGGCGTCGGCCCGGTCGAGGGGGCTGTGGTCGCGACCGCCACATTGGCGGGGTTGCAGGCGCAGGGGGCGCTGCCGGATCTGGTGGTCTCACTCGGTTCTGCCGGGTCGGCACGGCTGGAGCAGGCGCGGGTCTATCAGGCCACGCATCTGGCCTATCGCGACATGGATGCGACAGCGCTGGGGTTCGATGCGGGTGTGACCCCGTTTCTGGACCTGCCTGCCGTGGTTGATCTGCCGTTGCAGGTGCCGGGGCTGCCGGGGGCGCGCCTGTCCACCGGGGCGAATGTGGTATCCGGCGACGCCTATGCCGCCATCGCGCAGGATATGGTGGATATGGAGAGTTTCGCCGTATGGCGCGCCTGTCAGCGGTTTGACGTCCCGTTGATCGTGCTGCGCGGGATATCGGATGGTCAGGCGCCGCTGGAGGGGTTGGCGGACTGGACGGCTTATCTGGATGTGATCGACCAGCGGTTGGCCGAGGCTGTGGCGCTGCTGCGCGGCGCGGTGGAAAAAGGCGCGCTGCTGCCGCCCTCCTGAGCGGGCACGGGGGGGGGGGGGGGGGGGGGGGGGGGGGGGGGGGGGGGGGGGGGGGGGG
>REDZ01000082.1 GCA_007695345.1 Paracoccaceae bacterium
CCGAGCGCAGCAGCACCATATCGTCAAGCTGGTCATTGCGGATGCGCACATCGCCTTGCACCGCATCCGCGATCACCGTCTCACCCTCCAGCGGGGCCTTGACGCGGATGACATAAGGCGCGTCGGGATGGCTGGCCACATCTGCATCGCGCCAGGGCGAGCGGAACAGGGTGGATCGTCCTTCGGCCCGCGCAGCCTCGCGATAGGCCTCGATGTCCTCTTGTGTCGAAAAGCATTTGTAGGCCCGCCCGGCTGCCAGCATCTCGTGGGCGACCTCTGCATGGCGATCGGCGCGCGCAGCCTGGCTGACCGGCTCGCCATCCCAGTCCAGCCCAAGCCAGCGCAGTCCCTTCAGAATCGCCTCCGTCGCCTCGGGTGTGGAGCGCGCGCGGTCCGTATCCTCGATTCGCAGCAGAAACTGCCCGCCGCGTCCGCGCGCATAAAGCCAGTTGAACAGCGCCGTGCGCGCACCCCCTATATGCAGAAACCCCGTGGGCGAGGGTGCGAACCGCGTGACGACAGTTTCAGACATGGCGACCCTTTGTATTAACCATTTGGAAACCAGTTTCCGGTCAGTGTTGCGATGGGTTCTAGGCAAGCATGACGGGGGAAACAAGGGTGCTGCTGTCCGGCGCATTGCGCGGCCTGCGCCCCGGTCCGGCACTGGGCAGCGCAGCGTGGCATTTGCCACTGCAGGCGATTGCTGCCCGGCGCGGGCGGTTGTTCCTGTTCGTGCCTGTCTTCCTGGCCATCGGTATCGGCCTCTATTTCGCCCTGCCACGCGAGCCTGTCTTGGCCGAATGGCTGGCGCTGGCTGCATCCGTTCTGGCCTTTGTGATCCTGGCCTGGCGCGTTCCGGATGACCTGTCACCCTTGCTGCTGGCCATGGCATTGACGGGAGCAGGCCTGCTGCTGGCCGGGCAGCGCGCGCATCAAGTGGCGGCCCCGGTGCTGAATTTCCGGTATTTCGGCCCGATCGAGGGGCGGATTGTCGGTATCGACCGCGCAGCCACGGACAGGGTGCGCCTGACGCTCGATCAGGTCGTGCTGCAGAATATCCCGGCCCACCGCACGCCCAAACGTGTGCGCATCTCGCTGCATGGGCCGCAGGGGTTCATCATGCCTCAGCCGGGCTTGCGCGTGATGACCACGGGTCATCTGTCGCCGCCCCCGGCACCGTCAGAACCCGGCGGGTTCGACTTCCGAAGGCTTGCCTGGTTCGAGCGGCTGGGGGCCGTGGGCCATACCCGCGTGCCCGTCCTGACCCTTGCGCCCGTGTCAGACAGTGACCCGCGCATGGCCGTCAACCGACTGCGCATGCGGATCTCTGCCGCGGTCATGGCGCAGATGCCCGGCGATACTGGCGGGTTTGCAGCGGCCATCCTGACGGGTGACCGGTCCGGTATTGCGCAGGACCGGATGGAGGATCTGCGCCGCTCGAACCTCGCGCATCTTCTGGCGATTTCAGGGCTTCACATGGGGCTGTTGACAGGGTTCGTTTTCGGGGTGCTGCGTCTGGCCATGGCGCTGGTGCCGCCGCTCGCGCTGCGGCTGCCCGTGCGCAAGCTGGCGGCCATCGGGGCGCTGGGCGCGGGGGCGTTCTATCTGATGCTCTCGGGTGGGAATGTCGCGACCGAACGCGCCTTCATCATGGTTGCGGTGATGCTGGTGGCCGTGCTGCTGGACCGGCGCGCCATCTCATTGCGTTCGGTCGCGATGGCGGCCACCCTGATCCTGCTCTTGCGCCCGGAGGCGCTGATGCAGGCGGGGTTTCAGATGAGCTTTGCCGCCACAGTCGCGCTGGTTGCCGTGTTTCGCTGGCTGTCGCGGGAACGTGAATTCCGCAGCCGGGTGCCGCGCTGGGTCTGGCCAGTGGCCAGCGTCGTGCTGTGTTCGGTGGTGGCGGGCATCGCGACAGCACCCGTCGCGGCGGCAAGCTTCAACCGCGTGGCCGAATACGGGCTGATGGCAAACCTGCTGGCCGTGCCACTGATGGGGCTGGTGATCATGCCCTCCGCTGTGCTGGCCGCGGTGCTGACGCCAATCGGCCTGCAGGGGCTGGGACTTGCGATCATGGACCCGGCAATCGCCTGGATCCTGCATGTCTCGGGCTGGGTCAGCGGGCTGGATGGCGCCGTCACGCCCGTGCGCCAGCCCGCGCCCTGGGTCATGCCGACACTGGCGCTTGGCGTGCTCTGGCTGATCATCTGGCAGGGGCGCAGCGGGCTGGCAGGGCTGGTGGTGATCGCACTGGCCGCCTATGGCTGGACACAGACGCCCCGCCCCGCGCTGCTGGTCGCGCCCGATGCCACGCTGATCGGTCTGATGGGACCAGAGGGGCGGATGCTCAGTCGCGCGCGCTCGAACAGCTTCGCCGCCAGCGCCTGGCTGCAAGCCGATGGCGATGCGGCGGACCAGACCCGCGCCCATGCCCGCAGCGGCGCGCCTGATGCCGGGCCCATCGCATATCTGCGCGGCAGCGGCTTTGATGTGGTGCATCTTAGTGGGCAGGGCGGTCTTGCGATGTTGGAAGAGGTCTGTCTGCCGGGCCGGCTGGTCGTGACAACCGAGGTTCCCGTCCCTGCCCCCCGGCCCTGCGACGTCATCGACCCCAGTTTGCTGCGTCAGACTGGCGCCGTGTCATTCGACCTGTCGGGCGTACGCCACACTGTTGCCGCCCAGAGCGGGCAGCGCCCGTGGTCGAGATGATACCCAGCCGCGCGCCCTGGATCGGGGGCGTGCCCACCCACCCACCCGCACCCCCCGATCCAGGGCGTGCGGCTGGGCGCTCAGGCGTTCGCTTCGCGGATCTTTTCGGCGGCGTCCTTGTCATAGGATACGCCCTTTGATTCCAGCAACTGATCCAGCTCGCCTGACAGCGTCATCTCGGTGATGATATCGCAGCCGCCCACGAACTCGCCCTTGACGTAAAGCTGCGGAATGGTCGGCCAGTCGGAATAATCCTTGATGCCCTGCCGGATCGCATCATCGGCCAGCACATTCACATCGGCATATTCCACGCCCATGAAATTCAGAACCCCCGCTACACGGCTGGAGAACCCGCATTGCGGCATGGTCTTGGTGCCCTTCATGTACAGCACCACATCATTCGCTTCGACAGTCTGCCTGATCTGCTCTTCGGCGCTCATCGCATGTCCTTTCTTCGTCAATCCGGGGCTTTTGTGGTCAAGGCCAGCGCGTGCAGCTCGCCATGATTGCCATCCATCTTGCCCTTCAGCGCGGCATAGACCGCGCGCTGCTGCTGAACGCGGTTCTTGCCACGGAAACTTTCGTCAATCACCTCGGCGGCGTAATGATTGCCATCACCAGCCAGATCCGTGATCGAGATTTTTGCCTCGGGGAACCCCTCTCGCAACAGGGTTTCCAATTGCTCGACAGTAATGGCCATGGGTCTTCCTTGTCATGCTGACTTTCGCGCCACGCTTCGTGCAAGCTAATCCCCTGCATGGCCATAATCAAGCGCCGCGGCTTGCCTGGCAGCGCAGAATGGGAAACCTCTTTTTCCGTCGTGCTCAGCCCTCGCCTGCTGCGCGTGCAAATGCACTGCGATAGAGCGCGGACAACTCTGACAGCGCCGCGCTGTCCGCGCCCAGACGCACCGTGTCGCCCCCGAAGCGGCCCACGCTGGTCAGTGTCACACCGGCCTGTCCGGCGGCGACCATCAGCGCCTCGGCCTGGTCGAAGCTGGCGGCGATCAGGTAGCGGCTCTGATCCTCACCGAATAGCTGGCCCAGATCATCCGTATCCAGCGACACACCCAGCCCTGCGCCCTCGGCCATCTCGAACGCCGCAAGCGCCAGCCCGCCATCCGACAGGTCGGTCGCGGCCTTGATCAGGACACGGTTATCCCGCAGGAATTCGCCATGCGCGCGCTCGGCGTCCAGATCGACCGCGGGCGCGTCGCCCTGTTCGATCCCGAATGCTTCGGCCAGCAGCGCCGATTGTCCCAGATGCGCCCCGACCGGCCCCAGCAACAGCGCCAGATCGCCGTCCTCGGGCCGTGCCGGGATGATCTGATCCACATGATCGATCAGCCCCACGGCCCCGATGGTCGGCGTGGGCAGGATCGGCTGGCCATCGGTTTCATTATAAAGAGAGACATTGCCCGACACGATCGGTACATCCAGCGCCGCACAGGCCGCGCCAATACCTTTTATCGCGCCCACGAACTGGCCCATGATCTCGGGCTTTTCGGGATTGCCGAAATTCAGGTTATCTGTTGTCGCCAGCGGTTTTGCGCCCACGGCGCACAGGTTGCGATAGGCTTCGGCCACGGCCTGCTTGCCGCCCTCGAACGGGTTGGCGCGCACATAGCGGGGCGTCACATCCGCAGTAAAGGCCAATGCCTTGTCCGTGCCATGGACGCGCACGATCCCCGCGCCCGCCCCCGGAATGCGGATGCTGTCCCCCATCACCTGCGTGTCATACTGTTCCCAGACCCAGGCTTTATGCGCATGATTCGGACTGCCGATCAGCGCGCGCAGCCCGTCAATCCCCCCGATATCCGGCAGATCACCCAGCGGATCGGGCGCAGGGGTTTCAACCCACGGACGGTCATATTCCGGCGCGCTGGAGGACAGTTTCGACAGCGGCAGATCGGCCTTGACCGCGTTGCCATGCAGGATCAGGAACCGGTCCTCGGCGATCGTTTCGCCAACGATGGCGAAATCCAGGTCCCATTTCTCGAAAATCGCCCGCGCCTCGGCCTCGCGTTCGGGCTTGAGAACCATCAGCATGCGCTCCTGCGATTCAGAGAGCATCATCTCATAGGCGGTCATGCCCGCCTCGCGACAGGGTACACGGTCCAGATCCAGCCGGATGCCCAGGCCGCCCTTGTCGCCCATCTCGACCGCGGAACAGGTCAGGCCGGCGGCCCCCATATCCTGAATCGAGATCACTGCGCCCGAGGCCATCAGCTCAAGGCACGCCTCCAGCAGGCGTTTTTCGGTGAAGGGATCGCCAACCTGCACTGTGGGGCGCTTTTCCTCGATGCTGTCATCGAATTCGGCGCTGGCCATGGTTGCGCCGCCCACGCCGTCGCGCCCGGTCTTGGCGCCCAGATAGACCACGGGCATTCCCACGCCAGATGCCGCCGAATAGAAGATGGCATCCGCATCGGCCAGTCCGGCGGCAAAGGCATTGACCAGGCAGTTTCCGTTATAGGCGGGATGAAAGCGGACCTCTCCGCCCACGGTCGGCACGCCGAAGGCATTGCCATAACCGCCGATCCCTTCAACCACGCCGCGCAGCAGATGGGCGGTCTTGGGGTGATCGGGCGCACCGAAAGACAGCGCATTCATGGCTGCGATGGGCCGCGCCCCCATGGTGAACACGTCGCGCAGGATCCCGCCCACGCCAGTGGCCGCGCCCTGATAGGGTTCGATATAGCTGGGGTGGTTGTGGCTCTCCATCTTGAAGATCACGGCCTGCCCGTCACCAATATCGACAACGCCCGCATTCTCGCCCGGCCCGCAGATCACCTGCGCCCCTGTCGTTGGCAAGGTGCGCAGCCATTTCTTGGAGGATTTGTAGGAACAATGCTCGTTCCACATGGCGGAAAAGATGCCCAGCTCGGTAAAGCTGGGGGTGCGCCCGATAATCTGCAGAACGCTGGCATATTCATCCGGGCTCAGCCCATGCGCGGCGATCAGGTCATCGGTCAGGGCAGGTTCGGTCATCGGCATGTCCCAGAAGTCAGCGGCAATGTCGCCACTGTGTAGGCCAAACCCCTGCAGAGCAAAAGCCCCGCAGCCGTCTTCATCGTGGTGAATGGCCGCCTGTTCCCGACTCTGTGGCTGGCAAGCACGGTAATACGTGCCGCGTGCGATGCAACATTTGCTCAAATCATGCGCAAGGCGCACCGCAAGGGGCAGCAGTACGATTATTCCCCGCGATTCGTCGCACGATGTCTTGCAGGCTCTGGCGAATTCGCTAGACGCAATAAAAAAAGGCCGAGCTCAGAGGCTCGGCCGAAGTCCAACAGGGAGGTAAAGACGTCAGCGATCACGCCGCCGTCTCAGCATACATATGGGATTGCACATCTGTTACGCAAGTTAAACTATGTTGCACCTGCGTCATTGCGGCTATGCGTTGCAAACATGCCGCAAGGGTCTTGCGCCGCTCGCAAACGCGTGAACAACCGCCTAGAACTGGCGCGCGCGGCGATAGGCGACGATCTCTTCGACCACGAAATCGCGGAATGCGGCGATGCGGCGTGAATGGCGCAATTCTTCGGGAAAGGCCAGGAAGACAGGGATGTCGCCGCTGGCCACCTCGGGCAGAACATGCACCAGTTCGGGAAAATCCTCGCTGACATAATCCGGCAGCACACCGACACCCAGATGGTTGATCACCGCCTGCAGCACGCCGAAATAGTTGTTCACTGTAAATGAGGATCGCAGGGGCTGCGCTGTCAGTCGCCGGATCAGTTCGGTGCCGACACTTACCTGTGCCGAGGTTATGTTCTGCGAAATCAGCCGGAAATCGCACAAATCGGCAATAGTCGAGGGCACACCATTCGCGCGCAGATATTCGGCCGAGGCATAGAGCCGCATGTTCACGGTCATCAAGCGCTTGCGAATCAGGTCAGCCTGGCTGGGCTCCTTCATGCGGATCGCCACATCGGCCTCGCGCATGGGCAGGTCCAGCACCCGCT
>REDZ01000198.1 GCA_007695345.1 Paracoccaceae bacterium
AAATCGAAGCCGCGTCCTTGAACACCGGGAATGCATCGTGACAGGCGGGCGATGTGCTAGACAGCGCCGACAGCACAGCGGACGCGACGTGCTCTGCGGTTATTCCTGTTTCGCGCGCATGAGGGCATCACGCAATTCGTCACGCCGAAATGGTTTTGGCAAGGTGCCGATGAACCCTGCTGCGAGGTATGCCTCAATATGATCCGGCATCACATTGGCTGTCGCCGCAAGGGCGCGTGGCGGCGGCGCGCCTGACGCCGCCGCCTCTAGCTGCATCTGGCACAATGCCTCCAACCCGTCCATGACCGGCATGGAAATATCCAGCAGGACAAGATCGAAAGCGCCCTCGCGCCACAATGCGACAGCTTGGGCTCCGTCCTGCGCGAAAACGCTGTCTATTCCCAGCCGCGCCATCAAAACCGCAAGCAGCTTGCGATTGGTGGCATTGTCGTCGGCCACAAGAACACGAAGCCCACGCAGGATTTCGGGATCGGGGTCGCCGTCCCCGCTCGCGCCCTCGGTTGGCAATGACTCGATTTTCGCTCCGATCTCGACCGGGAGCGCGAGCCGTAACTCGATGCTTGTGCCTTTGCCCGGCGCGCTCTCAATCGTGACCGTGCCGCCCATGATGTCGACAAGACGCTTCACGATGGTCATGCCAAGCCCGGTTCCACCGAAGCGCCGCACCGTGGCTGCGTCGGCTTGCTCGAAGGGTCGGAAAATACGCGAAAGCTGTTCTTGCGACATCCCGATGCCAGTGTCTGTAATCCGAAACAGCATGGTCTGCTCACCTGCCGGCATCACCTTCAGCGTGACTGCACCCGCCTCGGTAAACTTCACGGCATTTCCCAGCAGGTTGTGCAGGATCTGGCGGATACGCGTTTCGTCGCCAATGTGGCGCAGGTCGGCGCTCAAGGCGCAATGCAGGTTGAACCCGATCCCCTTGGCGCGCGCATTCGTGCCATGAAGCGAACCAAGCTCATCGACAAGGGCGAAGAGATCAAAAGGCACCGGATCGAGGTCGAGCTTGCCTGCCTCCACCCGCGCGAGGTCAAGAATATCGTTGAGCAGGGACAGCAGGCTCCAACCTGAATCGCGGATTGTGTCCAGCATGTCGCGCTGATCCGCCTGCAACGGCGTGTCAGCCAGCAGATCGGCCATTCCGAGCACGCCGTTCAGCGGCGTGCGGATTTCGTGGCTCATATTGGCCAGGAACTCTGACTTGGCGCGGTTTGCCGCTTCGGCGGCGTCGCGGGCGCGGGTAATTTCGGTGATGTCCACGCGCAAGCCGACCCGGCCGCCATCGCCGGTCGGCATCTCGTAGATCCGCAGAACGCGCCCGTCGGTCAGTCTCTGAATCACCGGTTCGCGCGCTTCGGCATGTTGTCGAAGCCGCTCGGACAGCCAATCCTGCGCGCGGCCGCGCGCATCTGCAATCTCGCCGACGGTGATCGCCTTGCGCAAGATATCCTCGAAGCGGGCACCCGGCACCATCGCCGGTGCGGTCAGTGGATAGACAGCGCGATAACGGTCGTTGCACAAAACGAGCCTGTCCTCGGCGTCGAACAGCACGAAACCGTCCTGCAAGGCCTCGATGGCCGCAATGAGTTGTGCGCGCGCCTGACTGGCATCAGCCTCTGCCGCACGGGCCGCCTCGCGCGCAGTATGCAGTTCGGTGATATCGACCCGCAGCCCGACCCGCCCGCCGTCACTGGTTTCGCGCTCGACGATCTGCAACACCGTGCCGTCCGACAGGGTCTGCGTGATCGGGCGTTGCGAGCGATGGGCAGCAAGACGGTCTTGCAGCCACTCCTCCTCGCGCCCGATGGCTGCTGCATATTGGCCCCGATCGAGGCCGTAGCGCAGGATGTCCTCGAAGCGCGTTCCCTCAACCATGGCAGCAGCGCTGGCAGAATAAATTTCGCGATAGCGACGATTGGCCAGAACCAATCGATCATCTGCATCATAATAAACGAAACCGTCATTCAGTGCATCGACAGCGGCGACCAGTTGTGCGCGCGCCTGATCTGCGGCTTTTCGCGCTTTCTGTGTCGCATCTTGCGCGGCGACCAGCTCGGTTATGTCGGTTTCTACCGCGATGAAGCCGATATGCTGGCCTTGCGCGTCAAATCGCGGTTGGATCTCCAGCCGCACCCAATAGTCCTGCCCCGAGCGGCTGTGATTGAGGATATCCGCCTCGACCGGCCTGATCGCACGAAGGGCATGGCCAATACGGGCAATCGTCGCGGGATCGGTGCGTTCTGACTGCAGGAAATCGCCGGGTCGCCGGCCCTTGACGTCATCAAGCATCCAGCCAGTGCGGTCCTCAAACGCCGGGTTGACCCATTCGATCCGCCCGTCACGGTCTGCGACAACCACCAGGTTCGTGGTGAATCGCGCGACTCCGCTCAGCCTTTCAAGCTGCTCGAGTTGCGCGCGCTCCTCGGATATGTCCTTGATCAGGCTCCAGATCAGGTCGCGGCCGTCGCGTCCTGTCACCTTCACGCCTTGCAGACGCACCGGATAGCGCGTGCCGTCCTTGCGGATATAGTGCTTTTCGAACGGGCCGTAGCGACCGCTCTCGCGCAGTTGCGCCAGCGCCTGCGCTTCGGCCTCGGCATATTCTCCGGGCGTGACGTCCCAGTAGCTCAGAGCAAGGAACTCTTCGCGGCTATAGCCCGTCGGCGCAAGCAGCGCCGGGTTCAGATCAAGGAAGGAACCGCTTTCCAGATCGTTCAGCGCAATGCCGAGCGGCGCCAGGTCCACCAAAGCGGTATACAGGGCTTCGCGCTCGCGCAGTTTTTCTTCAGCCTCGACCCGTTCAGTGATATCGGTGACCATCGTGATGGCCGAGACCATGTTTCCATCGGCATCCAGACGCGGGCGGGACGACATGCTGACCCACAGCGCGCTGCCATCCACACGCTGAAGCCGGAAATCATGGCGCGTGGTCGCGCCTTGCTTGCGTTCGGCGAACATGGACAGCGCTGTCACGCGCTCATCTTCATCCATGAAATCGGAAAAAGGGCGCCCGCTCATGGCCTCAACCGACAGGCCGAGCATCTGCGCCATGCGCGGATTGGCGTAGAGGGTCAGCCCCTGCGCGTCGATAACCCAGACCCCGTCATGGGCCAGCTCGACGATATCGGCCAGATCAGCAAGGCGCGCGCGCTCCTCGCGCCTTGCGGTGATGTCCTCGAATGTGCCGTAAATGCGCACCACCTTCCCATCACGCCGTTCCGCGGCCGAGGTCGCGCGCACCCAGATACGGCGGCCTCTGGCCGTGACAAGCGGCAGTTCCAGATCGTAAGGCGTACCGTCGCCTTCCAGCGCAGCGAGTGCCGGGTCGAGAATGACGCGGGCCTCTGGCGGATAGAATGAAAGCGCCTTATCCATACTGGGCGTCTCATCCACAGGGATTTCGTGAATCGCGCAGGTAACTGGTGACCAGAATGCGGTGCCGTTCAGCAGATCGACCTCATAGCTGCCAACCCCTGATATCGCCTCGACCTCTGCAGCGCGCGCAGCTACCCTGCTGATGTCGTTTTGTCCCGGGGATGCGGGCGTGCGCTCTTCCATCATATCATCCCGAAGGCTCAAGAGCGCGCATTGTCGAAGGGTCTGCCAACCGACGCCGCGGCGCTTGGCGCAACTGACGACACGTTGGACCCGCACGCTCTGCCGGGCTTTTCGGGGAGCATGGACAGGGTGACAACATCACCCGGGCAGCGTCCGTTCATCCCGCCTTCGTGCCACACCATCCAGTGTTCTCTGTCTGCAATTGCCAAAATCTCAATTATTTTCAAATCAAAGCTTTTGAGGAAACGATATCACATTTAGTTGATGATCAGCAACTCTGGCGGAACAATATCGCAGCAAAGTTGACATATTCTTGCGACCGCAGAAGGCCTGCGCATGTGTTTCAAGCACAACGCAGGTTTTGACGCAGAGCTGACGTCAAGCCAGGCGCTTGCGCGGCAGAGTTTCCTTGCACCGCAAAACGCCTGCAGAACGGCAGGGGTTTCGCCTGCGCCTGACAGTCCGCTATCGGCCCAGCCGCGGCATTCGGCGGCCGCATAACTGTGCTTGCGGACCAACGGCTGTATCGACCGCGCCCGCACCACCTTCATGCGAATTTGTTTACCCCGGCAGCAGAGCAGAGCAATCATACAGTTCGTGGCCGACGATACCAACGGGGCCCCGTTCGCGAAGCGATCTCCAACACGCAGGGCTGGGCTGCGAAAAAAGAAGCCCCGCAGAAGATGGTAATTCGCGCCACAGTTCCCATATGTATCAATGCAGGCATCGCCGAGAAACATTATTGCCCCTGTCGGCATCCCGGAGAAACCGATCCCCCGCCCGAGCGCCATCGCGCGGTCGATCCGACGCAAGGAGCGCCCCGAATGACCGACCCCAAGGCAGAGCTTCGCCCACCGGCCCCGGCGCGTGGCGACGTCCCTGCCGAGCGGCAGTGTCTGCGCTGCAAGGCGACCTTCTGGAGCGCAGGGTTCGGTGAGCGGGTCTGCAAGCGCTGCAAGTCGCAGGCTTCGTGGAAATCGGGCAGCACGCAAGCATCTGGCAGCAGCCGACGCTCTTCCAGATAGCGGGGAGCACGGTCATGCCGCAGTTGAACATCACCCACCGCACGGAATACCGCTACGCATCCCGGATTGCGCCGGGGCCGCACCGTCTCATGCTGCGCCCGCGCGAAACGCGCGAATTGCGGCTGCTGTCGTTCGACCTCATGGTTCAGCCCGAGCCGATCATCACATGGGCATATGACGTGGCTGGCAATTCTGTCGCAACGGCCAGCTTTTCGGGGCTGACCGATATCCTGACAATCGAAAGCCGCATGACCGTCGATCTGGTCGCAACGCACTGGCCGGTGTTCGACATCGCGGCATCGGCGCAAACCTACCCGTTCCACTACTCTGACGAGGACTGGATAGATCTTGGTGCGCTGGCGCGCCCGCAATACGCAGATACAGCGGGGCGGCTGTCGGACTGGGTCGAAGGCTTCGTGATGGCGCGGCCGACGGACACGCTGTCGCTGCTCAAGGACGTCGCAAACGGCGTGTTCGGCCAGATCAGCTACCAGAGCCGCGAGGTCGAGGGCACGCAGGGGCCGCTCGAGACACTGGACCGCGGATGGGGATCGTGCCGGGACATCGCCGTGCTGTTCGCCGAAGCTGTCCGGACACTGGGTTTTGGCGCCCGGATCGTGTCTGGCTATCTTTACGTGGCCTCCGGCGACATTGTCGGCGGGACCGACGCGGGCTCCACCCATGCCTGGGTCGAGGTCTTCGTGCCGGGCGCCGGCTGGATCGCCTTCGACCCGACGAACCGTTCGGTGGGGTCGGCCAACCTTATCCCCGTCGCTGCTGCCCGACACATCACACAGGTCGCCCCCGTGTCCGGCAGTTTCCACGGGCGGCCCGATGACCTGCTCGGGATGCATGTGGCCGTGACCGTTGTGCCAGCCTGATGTGGCGTGGTGCGGGTTGTGATGAACACGATCTCCCTGGCTCCGGAGGGGTGTGGGGCCGCCACGCTTCGTGCTGGGTCAGCCGCTGGCGCAGTCAGGATAGGGTTGCACCCTCTGCAATCTGGCAAGCAATCACCGCATCAGCATAACGGGCACCTTGCAGGTGCGGATCATGGCGGTGGTGGTTGAGCCGATGATGAGGCTGCGGATGCGTGAGTGGCCATAGGCGCCCATGACCAGCATGTCATAGCTGGCGTCCTCGACCAGCTTTCCGATGGTGGCTTCGGGCTGGCCGGGCAGGGTAGAGGTTTCCGTGGCAAGCCCGGCGCCCTCCAGCGTGGCGCGGGCTGTGTGCAGCGCCTGCGTCATCTCTGCCGAGGCATCGCCCACGGTGACGACATGGACCGCGAGCCCCTGAAAGACCGGGCTTTGCGCGATATGCGCGATTGCCTTGTGCGCCGATGCCCCCCCGTCAAAGGCGACCAGCACCTTCGCGATGGGCCGGAAGGCGCGCGCGGCGATGACGACAGGCTTGCGGCTGGCGCGCACGATGCGTTCGAGGTTCGAGCCCAGATGCCCCTTGGCGAAATCCGCGGCCTCGCCGCGCTTGCCGATCAGGATCATCTCGGCCCCGGCCTCCTGTTCGGCGACGGTGTCGACAATATCGCCCTGACGCAGGCGCGTGTTGATCTCGTTGATCCCGGCACGGTCGAGAATGGCACGCGCATCTTCGAGGATCGCACGGCCCCGGTGAGTGACCAGACGCGCGCGCTGCGCATCCAGTTCGGCCAGTTCCTCCAGCAGCGCCGTGCGCGCACCAAGGGCGATCGAGCCGGAATAGTCGGCCTTCTCGGCCGTCTCGCGTCGACCGAGGATGTGGAGCACTTCGACTGCCCATCCGCTCCGCTCCGCCACCCAGGCGGCATGCTCGCAGACAGAGGCTGAATAGGCGGACCCATCCACCAGGGCGATGATCTTGTCACTCATGTCCGTCCCCCCTTCTCTAATGTGCAGACAGCTTGTCCAGCGCGCCCGGCTTGTCGTGGATCGCCAGCTTGTCGACGATGGTTTCCGACGCCTCGTTCATGCCCCGGATCTCGACCTCGGCCCCGTCGCGGCGGAATTTCAGCACCGCCATGTCCAGCGCCTGCACCGAGGA
>REDZ01000199.1 GCA_007695345.1 Paracoccaceae bacterium
CGGATGAACAGCCCGTGCCAGGCCAGTTCCGTGACCACGCGCACATCCAGCCGGTGTTCGGGATCGGCCCCGCCATACAGGTCCTGCACAAACATCTCGCGCCCCTGCAGATGGGCCAGCATATCGGCTTCCAGCCGGTCAAAGGCCTCGGGCGTCATGGGGGCGTTGTTCTCCCACCAGATCGTGTCCTCGACCTCGGGGGTGCGGACCACGAACTTGTCCCTGGGCGAGCGCCCGGTATGCGCCCCGGTCGAGACCAGAAAGGCGCCGCCCTTGCCCAGATGCCCCTCGCCGCGCGCGATGGCCGCTTCGATCAGGGCGGGTTCCAGCAGATTGTAATAGGCGCGCGCAACTCCGGTAATGCCTTGATCTTCCAGCATCATATTCGGGTTCACTCGGGTCGGTGCCATACTGCCTGCTCCATTTGGGCTGCCGCGGCTGGGTGGGGTTGGGCCGGGTCGATTACACGTTCAGGGTGCGGGGAAAGGGCAAAAAGCCGCCCTGTCGGTCTGCACCCATCGGCTATAACACCCCGATTGCAGCAAAGCATAGGCTGGATTCGGGTCGTTAGCGCAATCAACCCGACGTTAGCGCAATATCAAGACTCCGATGACATCAATGTGTTGCTGATCCGCACAGGGCGCGTGCGAATCAGGCAGGCTGCGCAGGGCTGCAAGGGTATTTTGTTGCGTCTGAAAGGGAAATGGGCGATTGTATGTCAAAAATAAGGCGATTTTATCGCGAGAGAGCAGTTGAAAAGGGCATCCCATGCCGAAAATCGCATTGGTCGATGACGACCGCAATATTCTGACCTCTGTTTCCATCTGCCTCGAGGCTGAAGGATTCGAGGTCGAAACCTATAATGATGGCCAGTCCGCACTGGACGCGTTCAACCGGCGCATGCCGGACATGGCGGTTCTGGACATGAAGATGCCGCGCATGGACGGGATGGAGCTGTTGCAGCGCCTGCGTCAGAAAACCCAGATGCCGGTGATCTTCCTGACATCCAAGGATGATGAGATCGACGAGGTTCTGGGCCTGCGCATGGGCGCGGATGATTATGTGAAAAAACCGTTTTCGCAGCGTCTGCTGGTCGAACGCATCCGCGCGCTGTTGCGGCGCAAGCAGGCCAGCGAACTGGCCGCCGAAGGGGCCGAGGAAGCCAAGATCCTCGTGCGGGGCAATCTGGAAATGGACCCGCTGCGCCATCAGGTGAAATGGAAGGGCGAGGATGTCACGCTGACTGTCACCGAGTTCCTGCTGCTGCAGGCGCTGGCGCAACGCCCCGGTGTCGTCAAATCGCGCGACCAGTTGATGGATGTCGCCTATGAGGATCAGGTCTATGTCGATGATCGCACCATCGACAGCCATATCAAGCGCCTCCGCAAGAAGATGCGCAGCGTGGATGAGGAATTCTCATCCATCGAGACCCTGTACGGGATTGGCTACAAATATAATGAAGCCTGACAGGTGAGATCAGGGAGGACCCCTATAGCGAGCGGGTGACAAGGTGCGGATGGAGGCGATAAGCGCACGAACCGACGTCGTGCTGGGCGATGACTGGGTCGGCCCTGGCGATGCGGTCGAGACCGAGGTGCGCGACAGCCGCGCCCGTCGCGGCCTGTTCAGCATTTCCGCCTCGCCGCTCGCGCGCAAGATCGTTCTGTTCAACCTTGTCGCGCTGGTCATCCTGATCGCGGGCATCCTGTTCACCAACCCGTTTCGCGACTCGCTCTTGCGCCAGCAGGAAGAGATGCTGGGCACATCGGTGCAACTGATCGCCGATATCGTTTCGGCCAATGGCGATCTGGAAGCCACCCGCGATGTGATCGCTTCGGAAATGTCGCTCGATCAGCGGTTCGAGATGTATTTCATCGGCCCGGACGGGGCGTTCATGGGCCATTTGCGCGGCACGGCAGAGCCTGATCTGGCGGATCTGCCCGACCGCTCGACCGTGATCAGCGACACGCTTTCAGCGATCTGGTCGGGCCTGTCCTTTCTGACGGATCGCGGCAGCGACGCCGGAAGCGAGGATGAATTCACCCGCATCGCGCAGGAGATGTTCGATCAGAACCTGCGCGGCGATCGGGCTCGCCACACCCATCGCGAGATGCGCGACGGCATGTGGCTGGCGGCCAGCGCCCCGGTCGTGCATGATGGTGAATTCGCGGGCGCCGTGTTCCTGCGCCGCGACGCCGAGGATACCGCGCGCCTGATGCGCCATGATCACGAGCAGGTGTTGCAATTCTTCCTGATCGCGGTGCTGGTGTCGATCGGGCTGAGTTTCGTGCTGGCCTCGAATATCGCGAACCCGTTGGCCGATCTGGCGATGGCGGCGGAACTGGGCAAGCGCCGCGATGCGCGCAAAAGCGCGCCAGGGGCGCGGGTGCGCATTCCGGACCTGTCGGGCCGCCCGGATGAGATTGGCGATCTGTCGCGCGCGATGCGCGGTATCGTGAATGCGCTGTATGACCGGGTCGAGGCGAATGAACAATTCGCCGCCGATGTCGCGCATGAGATCAAGAACCCGCTCGCATCGCTACGATCGGCGGTGGGCACCTTGCGCATGGCAAAGCGCGAGGATCAGGTCAATCGCCTGCTGGATGTGATAGAGCAGGATGTGCGCAGGCTGGACCGGCTGGTGTCGGACACGTCGAACGCGTCAAGGCTGGATGCCGAACTGGTCAAGGAAGAGCAGGAAGAATTTGACCTGGTCAAGCTTTTGAACAACCTGTGTGAGCACCTTTCGACCGAGGCCAGGGACAAGGGTGTGGAGTTCATCAACGCACTGCCGAAAGAGCCTGTCATGCTGACCGGGCTTGAGGGGCGGCTGGCGCAGGTCTTTGTCAACCTGATCACCAATGCGATATCCCTTTGCGAGGATGGCGATGCCGTGCGGGTCTGGGCGCGGCAACGTCAGGACCGGGTGCTGATCGTGGTCGAGGATACAGGCCCCGGCATCCCGGACAATGCCCTGAAGAAAGTGTTCAAGCGCTTTTATTCGCAACGCCCGGTGCAGCAATTCGGCAATCATTCCGGGCTGGGGCTGGCGATTTCGAAACAGATTGTCGAGGCGCATCAGGGTGTCATCTGGGCCGAGAATATCCGCCCTGCCGGTGCCGCACCTGACAGCCCGCCCATGGGCGCGCGTTTCGTGGTCGGCCTGCCCCTGTGATCGGGGCGGACGGGACGGGGCTGGTGCATGGATCATCTGTCGCTTTTGCGCGCTCTGAAGGGGCGGTCGGTGTGCTGATCACCGGCCATAGCGGGACGGGGAAATCAGAACTGGCGCTGGAATTGATGACGCTGGGCGCGCGCCTGATCGCTGATGACCAGACGCATCTGCAGCGCGAGGGCGGCGTGATCTGGCTGAGTTGTCCGGCCCCCATCCGTGGCCTGATCGAGATACGCGGCATGGGGTTGTTGCCTGCAATGCCCGTCGCACAGGCCCCGCTGCGTGTGATCGTCGATCTGGACAGGCGCGAGTCCGAGCGCCTGCCACCCCCGCGCTGGCATGATGTTGACGGCATCGCGATCCGACTGTTTCGCAATTGCGCGAGCCGGGCTTTCGCCATGGCCATCCGGCAATATGTGCTACATTGTGACTGGAATGATCTGGAAGGCAGACCCGTGTGAGCCAGCCATCGGTGACCCGCCCTGCAACAGACCGTCTGGTCATGCTGACCGGCCCTTCGGGCGCCGGGCGCAGCACGGCATTGCGCGCGCTGGAAGATGCGGGGTTCGAGGCGATCGACAACATGCCGATCTCGCTTGTGCCGCGGCTTGTGGCCGACCGGCTGGAGCGGCCCCTTGCGCTGGTACTGGACCCGCGCAACCGCGATTTTTCGGTCGATGCGCTGTTGTCGCTGGTGGCGGAACTGTCGGGCAGCCCGCGTTTCGACTTTGATCTGGTCTATCTGGATTGCCCTGTCCCCGATCTGATCCGCCGCTATTCCGAGACACGGCGTCGCCATCCACTCAGCCCCGAAGGTACGGCGCAGACCGGGATCGAGCTGGAATCGCGGCTGCTGCAACCGGTGCGACTGCGCGCCGATGTCCTGATCCCGACTGGCGGGATGACACCGCATGACCTGCGCGCCCGCATGACCGAGATATTCGCAAGCCAGGATCAGGGCAGTCTGCAAGTTCAGATCGAGTCCTTTTCCTATCGGCGCGGCATCCCTGCCGGGGTCGATCTGGTGTTTGACTGCCGGTTCCTGAACAACCCTCATTGGCAGCCCGAACTGCGCGCGCTGGATGGGCGCGACAGCGCGGTCGCCGACTATGTGGCTGCTGATCCGCGCTTTGCGGATTTCTTTGCACGCGTTCACGGGCTGATTGAAAGTTTGCTGCCGGAATACTCTCAAGAAGCGAAAAGCCAGTTGACCATTGCCTTTGGCTGCACCGGGGGGCAACACCGTTCCGTTGCAACTGGCGAAAAACTGGCGAATGCGCTTGCACAGGTGGGGTGGCGCGTGTCTAAACGGCACAGGGAACTGGAACGGATGGCCGCCCAGGCGGCATGGACGGGAAAGACGTAAGGTCAGCTCGTGATCGGGATCGTGATCGTGGCACATGGGGGACTGGCGCGCGAGTATCTCGCCGCCATCGAGCATGTGATCGGCAAACAATCCGGGATCGCGGCCATTGCCATCGAATATGACCATGACCGCAGCGCCAAACAGGCCGAGATTTCGAAGGCCGCGCAAGCGGTCGATGTTGGTGCTGGCGTGGTGGTGGTAACCGACATGTTCGGCGGATCGCCCTCGAATCTGTCACTTCCGGCCTGTGCCGGCCCGGACCGGCGCATCCTGTATGGTGCTAATCTGCCAATGTTGATCAAGCTCGCGAAATCGCGCGAGTTGGGGTTGCAGGCCGCGACCTCTGCCGCGATGGAAGCAGGGCGCAAATACATTAACGCAATAAACGTGGGTGGTTAACCCGGACAAGGGGTCTGGATGACGGAAATCGAGCTGGATATCACGAATGAAAAGGGGCTGCATGCCCGCGCGTCGGCCAAGTTCGTCGAGGTGGTCGAGGCGCATGACGCCACTGCAGAAGTGATGAAGGATGGCATGAGCGTGCCGGGCGATTCCATCATGGGCCTGTTGATGCTGGCCGCGTCCAAGGGCACATCCATCCGCGTCCGGCTGTCGGGAAATCAGGCCGAGGCTCTGGGCGATGCGCTGAAAGCGCTTGTGTCAGATCAGTTCGGCGAGGGGATGTAGCGGCACGCGGCGTGGCGCGTCAATGCGTCCAGACCTGCCGCCGGTTGGTGGCGAAATTGTCGCCATAGCCACCCGGTCGCAGGTTGGGGCGGCGGGTCTTGGGTTCAATCACGATCGCGTCGATGCCATGCGCCTCGGCATAGGCTTTGGCGGCGTCGCGATCCTCAAAGCGCAGGCGTACCTGCGAATCCATGTCGCCCGAGCTGGTCCAGCCCATCAGCGGGTCCACCTGCCGCGCCTGTGCGGGCGAGAATTCCAGCACCCAGTTATTGGTATTGGCGGTACCGGATTGCATGGCAGTGCGTGCGGGGCGGTAGATACGGGCGCGCATGGCCGACCTCTCGACAGGGAAATTCACATCTGATTATCGGCAAAAAGCCGGTGGGGTGCAAGGGTGCAGACGGCAAAGGGTCATCCGAAAGGAGGGAACGAGGAGTAGTCTTCCGGTGTCTGACCATTTCCCGCCTGCGCAAGTGCAGCTAGCGAGCGCGCGCCGGACGGCAAATGAAAAATGCGTGCCTGCGCGCCTTGAGCGCACCCCTGCTGCGGCGCGCCCATGCGCGATGCAAAAGCCCGGCAGGACGGGCTGTCCTGCCGGGCGATCGGCATGATGATATGTCAGCCTCAGACGCTCAGGCAGACATATTTCATTTCCACATAATCCTCGATCCCGTGCCTGGACCCTTCGCGCCCCAGCCCTGATTGCTTGACCCCGCCAAAGGGCGCAACCTCGGTCGAGATGATGCCGGTATTCACACCGACGATCCCGTATTCCAGCGCTTCCTGCACACGGGTGATGCGGCCGATATCGCGGGCATAGAAATAGCAGGCCAGACCGAAGATCGTGTCATTGGCCTGCGCGATCACCTCTTCCTCGCTCTCGAACCGGAACAGGGGGGCGAGCGGGCCAAAGGTTTCTTCCTGCGCGACCTTCATGGACTGGGTGACGCCGGTGACCACGGTCGGCTCGAAAAAGCTGCCGCCCAATGTGTGGCGCTTGCCGCCGGTCACGACCTGGCCACCATGGTCGAGCACGTCGCGGATATGATCCTCGACCTTGACCACGGCCTTGTCATTGATCAGCGGACCGGCCTGCACGCCGTCTTGCATGCCGTCACCCACTTTCATGGCGTCGACGGCCCTGGCCAGCTTCTCGGCAAAGGCATCATAGACGCCCGCCTGCACATAGATGCGGTTGGCGCAGACACAGGTCTGACCATTGTTGCGGAACTTGCTCATCATCGCGCCTTCGACGGCCTTGTCCAGATCGGCGTCATCGAACACGATAAAGGGCGCGTTGCCGCCCAGTTCCATCGAGCATTTCATGACCTGATCGGCGGCCTGACGCAGCAGGATGCGGCCCACTTCGGTCGAGCCGGTGAAG
>REDZ01000180.1 GCA_007695345.1 Paracoccaceae bacterium
GCAGGACCACGCGCTTGATCTGACCGCGACCACCGATCCGCAGGCGGCCTATGCCCGCGCCGATCATGTGATCGTGGCCACCCCCACCGATTACGACCCGCAGACCAACGCCTTTGATACCTCGAGCGTCGAGGCCGTGATCCGCGATGTTCTGGCCGCCAATCCGCAGGCCGTGATCGTCGTGCAATCCACTGTGCCCGTGGGGTTCACCCGGCGAATCCGCAGGTCTTGGGCATCTACCGGCTGGTGATGAAACAGGGCTATAACTGGCGCCAGAGTGCGGTGCAGGGGATCATGAAGCGGATCAAGGCCAAGGGGGTCGAGGTCATCGTCTATGAACCCGCGCTTGAAGACGACCAGTTCTTCGGCTCGCGGGTGATCCGTGATCTGGGTGCGTTCAAGGCCGAGGCCAATCTGATCATTTCCAACCGCCGCGACCGGGTTCTGGAGGATGTGGCCGACAAACTCTTTACCCGCGATCTGTTCGGCACGGACTGGCCCCCGGCCTGCGCTCTGTGGCCCCGATCGCCCACTGGTGCGGCGCTGTTGCGGACACAAGGTTGACCTGACGCGATCCGCATAGCACAAGGAAGGCACAGGCCCGAAGGGGCATATCTGGTGGGGCAGCGACTCTTGCACACAGTCTATTCCAGACGGTTCGTCCTTGGCGGCGCCGCGGCCACGCTGATGCTCAGCGGCTGCAACACCATCCCGCGTGGCGCGCCCTCGCGGCGCGAGGTGACGCGCGGAGCCAGCGCAGAGGATGCCGATTTCGCGCTCGAGCTTGTCAGCCGCGCCCGCCTGCCGGTCTATACGGGCTGGGGTGGGCCGAAAGAGCAGCATCAGAGCGGCTGGCCGCAGGGCGGCGCGACGCCGCAGGACCAGATCCTTGCCCCGGGCGACCGGCTGGAAATGCGCATCTGGGACCCCGATGAAAGCTCGCTTATCACCAGCCCCGAGCAACAATTCGCAGATATCGCCAATGTCACTGTGTCCGGCGCGGGCGATGTCACCCTGCCCTATGTGGGCAATGTGAGCGTCAGCGGCCTGACCGCCGAGGCGGCGCGCACCCGGCTGGAAGAGCGCCTGACCAGCATCGTGTCATCCGCGCAGTTGCAGATGCAGGTCAGCCAGGGGCGGCGCAATTCGGTCGATCTGCTGGGGGGGGTCGGCTCGCCCGGCACCTATCCGCTGACCGAGCGCAACCTGCCTCTGAGCGCGCTGATCTCGGCAGCGGGCGGGGTGCGCGACGGGATGGCCAATCCGCAGGTCCAGATCACGCGCGGGGCGCATGTCTATCGCCGCCCGCTGGAATTCGTGTTGCGCCATCCGCAGAACGATCCGCCCCTGCAGGGCGGCGACCGGGTGCTGATCCAGGCCGACAGGCGCAGCTTCAAGGCGCTGGGGGCTGCCGGGCGCGAAGAGATCGTGGCTTTTGACGCCGATGATGTGAGCGCGCTGCGCGCAATCTCGCTGATGGGGGGGATGGCCGATAGCCGCGCCGATCCGCGCGGCATTCTGGTGCTGCGCCGCTACCCCGACCAGGTGACCGCGCGCGCGGACGGGCCGGACCATCCGCGCGTGGTGTTCAGTTTCGATCTGACCCATGCCTCGGGGCTGTTTGTGGCCGATGAGTTCCTGCTCGCCGATGAGGATATCGTCATGGCGACCCAGGCCCCGGCCACCTCGGTTCAGCGCGTGCTCAGCCTGATGGGGGCCTCGCTCGGCTTCGGACGGCAGGTCAGCACATTGTGAGTGCGCCACGTGTTCTGGTTCTGGGGGCCAGCGGGCGTCTGGGACAGATGCTCGCGCGGCATTGGGTCATGGGCTTGGCCCCGGTCTGGCAATGGCGCAGTGGTCCAGCGGCCCCGGGCCGCGTGATCCTTGACCCGCTGCAAGACCGCCCGGCCGGGCTGCGCGCCGATCTGGTGCTGGGGCTGGCGGGCGTGGTGCCGGGGCGCGGTGATCTGGCGCTTAACACCGATCTGGCCTGCGCCGCCGTCGATCTGGCCGCGCATTGCGGGGCCGCGCATGTCTTTCTCAGCTCCAGCGCCGCGGTCTATGGCCCGGACCCCGGCCCCTTGCATGAGACCCCTGACCCGGCACCCGCCAGCGCCTATGGCGCGGCAAAACGGGCCATGGAACAGGCCGCACTGGCGCGGGCCGCGTCGCTGGGGCTGTCTGCCACCGCGCTGCGTATCGGCAATGTCGCCGGCGCCGATGCGCTGCTGGGCGGCATCGGGGACGAACCTGTGCAACTGGATCGTTTTGAGGCAGGCCATGGGCCGCGCCGGTCCTATATCGGGCCCGGTGCCTTTGCCCGCGTGATGGCCGCGCTGATGCAGACTGCCCATGCGCACCACCCCCTGCCCGCGCGGCTGAACCTTGCGCTGCCCGGCGCGATCGACATGGCCGATCTGCTGCGCGCGGGCGATATCCCCTTTCTGTGGCGCACAGCCCCCGAGAGCGCGCGGGCCGAGGCCGTTCTGGATGTCAGCACCCTGGGCGCGCGGGTCGCGCTGCCCCCGGCGCGGCCCGCAG
The DNA here is from genome assembly GCA_007695345.1 of Paracoccaceae bacterium. Classification (GTDB taxonomy): domain Bacteria; phylum Pseudomonadota; class Alphaproteobacteria; order Rhodobacterales; family Rhodobacteraceae; genus Roseinatronobacter. The sequence goes on from REDZ01000180.1 coordinate 2,542, forward strand.
AGATCATCGCCGACTGGCGCGCGGATTGTCTGCGACAGGGGGGCGCATGACGCCACAGAAACGCCTGCTCGATCTGGCCGTACTGGCCCTTCTGGCCCCGGTGCTGCTGCCGCTGCTGGCGGGGCTTGCGCTCTGGCTGTGGCGGCGCGAGGGGCGTCCGGTCTTTTATGGCAGCGAACGGATGCACAGCCCGGATCAGGGTTTCACCCTGTGGAAGCTGCGCACGATGCGCGATGTGGCGCAGGATCAGGGCGTGACCGGGGGGGACAAGACCGCCCGCATCACGCCCGCGGGGCGGCGGCTGCGCGCCACCCGGCTGGATGAGCTGCCCCAGATGCTGAACATCGCACGCGGCGATATCAGCTTCGTGGGCCCGCGCCCGCCCCTGCGCCTCTATGTCGAGCGTTTCCCCGTGCTATACGCCCGGGTCCTGCGCAGCCGCCCCGGTGTGACCGGGCTTGCCAGTCTGGTCTATGCCCGCCATGAGGCGCTGCTGCTGGCGCGCTGCGCGACTGCGGCTGAAACCGATGCGCTCTATGCCCGCGCCTGCGTGCCGCGCAAGGCACGCATCGACCTGATCTATCAGCGTCATCAGAGTCCGGGCTTTGATCTGTGGCTGATCGGTGTGACCACCGCGCGCGTCTTTGGCCGCGCAAAGGGCCGCCGCCTGCCCCGACCCTGGCGCCTGTTGCAGGCATACTGAACCGTGTAAGGGCGCGCTACCCGCCGGATTGCCCTGCACGCTTGCCGCTCTCGGACACGACCCGCAGATGCCCGGCGGTCTGGCCGCGCGCCGCGCCGGGCCAGAGCAGGTCGCGGATCTCATTGGCAGGGGCACGGTAATCCAGCGGGGCCGCGCGCAACAGTTGATGCACCGTCTCGATATCGAAATCCCTGCAGGCCTGCGCCAGCGGGTCGAGCAATGTCTCCAGCGCGGCCGGGGTCAGCGCGAGTTCCGAGGCCGTCATGATCCGCGGATGCGCAGTGGCCTGCGGATTGCCCGCGATCAGCAGCTCCTCATGCAGTTTCTCGCCGGGCTTGAGGCCCGTGATCCGGATGGCGATATCGCCCGACTCATCCCCGGAGGCCCCGTCATCACCCGCCATATAGGGCACCAGCCCATGCAGCCGGATCATGGATCTCGCCAGATCGAGGATGCGCACGGGCTTGCCCATATCCAGCACGAACACATCGCCCCCGCGCGCCATGGCGCCGGCCTGAATGACCAGTTGGGCGGCCTCGGGGATGGTCATGAAATAGCGCGTCACCTCGCGATCCGTGACCGTGACGGGGCCGCCGCGCTCGATCTGATCGCGAAAGCGCGGGATGACCGACCCGGAGGACCCCAGCACATTGCCGAAACGCACCATCGAGAAGGTGCAGCCCGTGTCGCGCTGCGCCTCGGCCTGGCAGATCAGTTCCGCCAGCCGCTTGCTGGCCCCCATCACATTGGTGGGCCGCACGGTCTTGTCGGTCGAGACCAGCGTGAATTGCGACACCCCGCCCTCGATGGCGGCCTGCACCAGAACGCGGGTGCCGAAGACATTGTTGTGCAGCCCTTCGATCAGGTTTTCCTCGACCACGCTGACATGCTTGTAGGCCGCCGCGTGATAGAGCGTTTCCACACCGAAGCGGCGTATCACCGCGCGCATCCGCGCCAGATCCTGCACCGAACCAAGCACCGGGCACAGCTCTGGCCCGGACGGGTCGTCCGTCATGTCCCGCAATTCGGTCGAGATGCGATAGAGCGCGTATTCGCTGACATCGAGCATGACCAGCTTGCGCGGCTTCTGCGCCAGGATCTGGCGGCAGAGTTCGGACCCGATCGTGCCGCCCGCGCCCGTGACCAGCACGACCTTGCCCGCGATATGGCGCGCCATCAGCTCCGGGCGCGGCGGAACCGGATCGCGGCCCAGCATGTCCTCGGGCATCACGGGACGCAGATCCGTGACCCGCGCCGCGCCCGAGACCAGATCCCCCATGGCCGGGATGGTCTTGACCTCGACGCCCAGTGTTTCCAGCCGCGAGATGATCCGCCGCCGCCGCGAGCGCGGCAGGCTGGGCATGGCCACAAGCACTTCGCGGATCTGCCAGTCCTCGGTCAGGCGGCGCAGATCGGCGGCTGGGTGCACGCGCACCCCGTTGATGGTGGTGCCATGCAGCCGCGTGTCATCATCGACAAAGGCAACAGGGCGGTAATCCAGCCCCAGATGGAGTGCGGCCACCAGTTGCTGACCCGCATGGCCCGCCCCGTAGACGATGACCGGATTGGCATCGCGCAGGGCGGGTTTGCGGATGAAGGCGCGCAGCCCGAAACGCGCGCCCCCCATGCTGACCACCACCAGAAGCGCATGGATCAGGATCAGACCCGCAGGGGCAGGCGCACCCAGCACCAGCGCTGTCCCCAGCGCGACTGCAGCCCCGGCCGCCGCGCCCGACAGGATTGTCGGCATGGCCGCGCCCGTGATGTAGCGCAGCACGGCGCGATAGAGCCCGCGCCTGTAGAACACCGTCAGCGACAGCCCCAGCCCCAGCCCGATCATGGCCCAGACCGCAGGCTGGCCCAGCACTGCCAGGGGCGCGCCTTGCAGCAGCATCGCCAGCGGCCAGCACAGCAGGATCAGCGCAATATCGAGGCTGACGAGGACCGAGCGCTTGGTCGACCGGCTGAGCCCGTTGGTTTGCGACGGCGCGCGCAGGTTGCGGAAATGTCTGCGCAAGCGGGCCGTATGACGGCGCAGTTTCCAGACAAGGGTTCGGGTGTTCCGGGACACGTGGGGCCGCCTGCTACTAGAGAGGGGGTGCGCGTCTCTGAAACCGCGACAGGCCGGCACACCCCAGAACGAAATTTCAATATTCCGGCTTGATGTACTGGCATGACCAGATGCTCGAAGACAAGTCTCGTAATATATTACGCGCTCTCGTAAGCTTGCTTATTTTCCACAAAGTTGAAAAAAGGTAACGATTGATGCTCTGATCTTTCAAATACCGGGCAGAGTTTGCATAACGACCAAATGGATTTCGGGGGGCAACACGGATGCGCGTTCTGGTGACCGGCGGGGCCGGCTATATCGGCAGCCACACGCTTTTGCAGCTTCTGCGCGCCGATCATGACGTGCTGGTTTATGACAATTTCATCAACAGCGCGCCCGAGGCCCTGGCGCGCGTACAAAACCTGACCAACCGACCCCTGGCGCAGGTCACGGGCGATATCCGCGACAGCATCCGCCTGAACGAGACTTTCGCGCAGTTCCGCCCCGAAGCCGTGATCCATTTCGCCGGGTTGAAATCCGTGGGCAATTCGGTCCAGCGCCCGCTCAGCTATTATGACACCAATGTCGCGGGCACGCTGCAATTGCTGCGCGCCATGTCCGGCCATGGCTGCGACCGGATCGTCTTTTCATCCTCCGCAACCGTCTATGGCGAGGCGATCTGTCTGCCCTATGATGAGGATCATCCCCTGCAACCCGCGAGCCCCTATGGGCGCAGCAAGATGATGGCCGAGATGATCATCCGCGACTGGGCCGCGCGCCACTCCGAGGCCAGCGCCGTGCTGCTGCGCTATTTCAACCCGGTGGGCGCGGATGCCTCGGGCCGGATCGGCGAGGACCCGACCGATATCCCCGAAAACCTGATGCCCTATGTCGCGCAGGTCGCGGTGGGCACGCGTGACGCCTTGTCCGTCTATGGCGCGGATTACCCGACCGGGGACGGCACCGGTGAGCGGGATTACATCCATGTCGACGATCTGGCGCGCGCGCATTGCGCAGCACTCGATTACGCGGCCCGGACCCCCGGATGCGAGGCGATCAATGTCGGCACCGGCACCAGCGTGTCGGTCCTGCAGATGGTCGCGGCCTTCGAGCGCGCAAGCGGGCGGCGCATCCCTTACCGCGTGGTCCCGCGCCGCGCGGGCGATGTGGCGCGGATGTGTGCCAATGTCGAGAAAGCGCAGCGACTGCTGGGCTGGCAGGCGCAGATGGGGCTGGAGGAGATGTGCCGCTCGACCTGGGCCTGGCAATCCGCCAACCCTGCCGGATACCGCCTGCA
>REDZ01000146.1 GCA_007695345.1 Paracoccaceae bacterium
GGTCGGGGTAGAATTCGGCCACCTGTTCGGCCAGCATCATGCCCTTGTAGATGATGCTGCGGCAGGACAGCGAGCAGATGTAGAAGCCCGAAATCCCCGCTGCGGAAATGGCCTTTTCGATCCGGCGACGGATCACATACAATTCGCGCTCGAATGTCTCCTCATCCACCTCTTTCGAATTGCGGATCAGGATCTGTTCGATCTCTGGGCGGGTGGCATTGGCCTTTTCCCCCAACACATTCACATTCACAGGCACATGCCGCCAGCCATAGATGGCATAGCCCATGCGCAGCACTTCGGTTTCGACAATCGTGCGCGAGCGTTCCTGGGCGGCAAAATCAGTGCGCGGCAGGAAAACCTGACCGACGGCCATCAGTTGATCCATGCGCGGCTCATGCCCGGTGCGGCGAATCTTGTCGTAGAAGAATTGCGCGGGGATCTGCACATGAATGCCCGCCCCGTCGCCTGTCTTGCCATCTGCATCCACAGCGCCCCGGTGCCAGATCGCTTTCAGCGCGTCGATCCCGTTCTGCACCACCTGACGCGACGGATCGCCGTTCACTGATACGACCAGCCCCACCCCGCAGGAGGAATGCTCATCCTCAGGCTTGTAGAGCCCGTGTTCGGCCATGTAGGCGCGATTGGCTTCCTCACGGGTGGCCCAGGCAGTATCATACTGTGTCATATCGGTTTTCCCTGTTTCTCGAGGAAGCATTCACTCGGCAGCGACGCGCGCAGGCGCGCTCAGATAGCGCAGGATCGAATCTGCCGCCTCACGCCCGTCACGGATGGCCCAGACGACCAGCGACGCCCCGCGCACGATATCGCCCACGGCCCAGACGCCGGGCAGTTCTGTTTCATGCGTGTTGAATTTCGCCTTGATCGTGCCCCAGCGGGTCACGGCCAATTCGGGCACATCCCACAGCGCGGGTAATTCTTCTGGTTCGAACCCCAGCGCCGTGATCGCCATGTCGGCATCCTCGGTATAATCCGCACCCTCGATCACTTCGGGCGCGCGGCGACCCGTCGCATCGGGCTGGCCCAGACGCATCTTTTGCACGCGCACACCAGTCAGCACGTTGTTGTCATCGGCGACAAAGCCCGCAGGGGCTGTCAGCCAGACGAATTCGACGCCCTCTTCCTCGGCATTCTGGGTTTCGCGGCGGCTGCCGGGCATGTTCTCGCGGTCGCGCCGATACAGGCACCGCACCGATTTCGCGCCCTGCCGCACGGCAGTGCGCACACAATCCATCGCCGTATCGCCGCCACCGATCACGACGACGCGCTTGCCGCGCGCATCCAGATCGCCACTATCGAACTCCGGCACATCATCACCAAAGCTCTTGCGGTTGGATGCGGTCAGGAACTCCAGCGCCGGGACAATGCCGTCGGCACCCACACCCGGCGCGGCGATATCGCGCGCCTTGTAAACACCTGTTGCGATCAACACGGCATCATGCTTGCCCCGAATGGCATCAAAGCTGATATCCTCGCCCACGTTGCAGTTCAGAACGAACTCGACGCCGCCCTTTTCCAACTGTTCGATCCGGCGCATGACCACCGGCTTTTCCAGCTTGAAGCCGGGGATGCCATAGGTCATCAGCCCGCCCGCACGGTCATAACGGTCATAAACTGTCACCTGCACGCCTGCGCGGCGCAGCACATCCGCCGCCGCCAGCCCGCCGGGGCCCGCGCCGACAATGGCGACACTCTCGCCCCGCTCGGAAACAGGGGCGATGGGCTTTACCCAGCCCTCATCCCAGGCAGTGTCGGTGATGTATTTCTCGACCGCGCCGATCGTCACTGTTCCGTGCCCGGCCTGTTCGATCACGCAGTTGCCTTCGCACAACCGGTCCTGCGGGCAGATGCGGCCACAGATTTCGGGAAAGGTATTTGTCGCCTGGCTCAGTTCATAGGCTTCCTGCAAACGCCCTTGCGCGGTCAGCATCAGCCAGTCGGGAATATTGTTGTGCAGCGGGCAATGGCTCTGGCAATAGGGCACGCCGCATTGGCTGCAACGACCAGCCTGCTCGGCAGCCTTGTCGGCGGCGTATTCGCCATAGATCTCGCCAAAATCTTCCGAGCGCAGATCGGGCGGTCGCTTGTCGGGCATCTCCTTGCCCACATCCACGAAACGAAGCAGCTTCTGCGTTGCCATGACGAATCCTCCAGTTACGTGGCCGCAATTATACCGCATCGCAGATCAATAAAAGTCAGCACGACTGTCCTATTTTGTATTTTTTTCCTGCTGACTTAAAATTTCGGGGCGGCTGCGCACCATATTAGGTAACTTATGCTGACATAAATGCCCCTCTTCCCACATGCGGGCAATTGTCTACGATGCGCGCAGAGTGACCGGCGACACCCCTAGCACGCAGGAACCGAATGACCATTTTACACCTTGTCCTGCTGGCCATCATTCAGGGCGTGACAGAGTTCCTGCCCGTCTCCTCCTCGGGGCATCTGGTCTTGCTGCCAATGCTGACATCGCTGGACGATCAGGGCCCCGTGATCGATGTGGCCGTGCATGTCGGCACCCTCGCCGCCGTTTGCTGGTATCTGCGCGCCGAGGTCATGCTCGCCCTGCGCGGGCTGCCCGAAGTGATGCGCCTGCGCATCGAATCACGCGCGGGCTTCCTCGCCCTCTGCCTGACCGTGGCCACCATTCCGGTCATCCTGTTCGGTCTGGTGGTCCATCTGCTGGGCGTTGCACAGATGCTGCGCTCGATCACCGTGATCGGCTGGGCGATGATCCTGTTCGGCATCGCGCTCTATATCGCCGACCGTCGGGGGCCCGAGAGGCGGCATTTGGGTGAATGGACCCTGAAACACGCAGTCACTCTGGGGCTGTGGCAGGTCGTGGCGCTGATCCCCGGCACCTCGCGCGCCGGGATCGTCATCACCGGCGCGCGCGCGCTGGGCTATCACCGGCAGGATGCGGCAAAGCTCTCCATGCTCATGTCGATCCCCACCATCGCCGCCGCCGGCCTGCTGCTGGGCGCCGATGTCCTGCGCATGGCTGACTGGCAGACCGCCCGCGATGGCGCGATTGCCGCCGTCCTTGCATTCTTCGCGGCTTGGGCGGCGCTTGTCGTGATGATGCGTTTGCTGCAGCGGGTCAGCTTCACCCCATATGTCATTTATCGCGTGACCCTCGGGGCCGCCCTGCTCGTGCTTGCCTATTCCTGACCCGATGGCCCCAACCTGGGCTTCATCTTGCCAAAAATACTCAAATACACCGCCCCGGTCCCGCTCAGCGCCGGACCGAGGATGTAACGTAATTCACCGACAGGTCGCGATCCGAGATCGACCAGGACCAGCGCAGCTTGTCAAAGACAAAGCCCTTGCGGTCCACAGGGTCGAGTCCCGCCTGGCGCAGCAGATCATACAATTCATCCGGTGTGATGAATTTCGACCATTCATGCGTCCCCCTGGGCAGCCAGCGCATGACATATTCCGCCCCGATGATCGCCATGACATAGCTTTTCGGATTGCGGTTCAGGGTCGAGCAGACCATCAGCCCGCCGGGCGTCAGCAGATCATGACAGGCCGTCAGATAGGCCAGCGGGTCGGCCACATGCTCGACCACCTCCATGTTCAGCACCGCATCGAACTGCGCGGCTTCGGCCACCAGATCTTCAGCGGTGGCATGGCGATAATCGATTTCCAGCCCCTGTTGCGCCGCATGGATCTGCGCCACGGGAATGTTGCGCGCGGCGGCATCGGCGCCCGTCACATCTGCGCCCAGCCGCGCCATCGGCTCGGACAGCAGGCCGCCCCCACAGCCGATATCCAGCAGTTTCAACCCTGCAAAGGGGCGTGGCGCAGACAGATCCCGGTCAAATTCTGCCGCGATCTGCGCCGTGATATAGTCCAACCGACAGGGGTTGAGCATGTGAAGCGGCTTGAACTTGCCATGCGGGTCCCACCATTCGGCGGCCATTTCCTCGAATTTGGCGACCTCTTTCGTGTCGATGGTCGAAACTGTCATCCCTTCACAATCCTTTTCGCAGTGCCCCCATGGCGGGGGCCGTCGAACCGCTATATAGTATCCGCCATGGACAAGTCGTCAGGACATGACAGCGCATCACCGGGTCTTTACCCGATTGCAGAGCCCTTCGACCAGCGCTTGCTGGACGTGGGCGACGGTCATCGCGTGTATGTCGAACAATGCGGCCACCCGGACGGGATACCTGTGGTTGTGCTGCATGGCGGCCCCGGCGGCGGCTGCAGCCCGACCATGCGGCGGTTTTTCGACCCGGCAAGCTACCGGGTCATCCTGTTCGATCAGCGCGGCTGCGGGCGATCCAAGCCCGCGGCATCCGTGCGCGCCAACACCACCGCGCATCTGATCGCCGATATCGAACTGATCCGCGAGACGCTGGGCATCAAGCGCTGGATCGTCTTTGGCGGGTCCTGGGGGGCGACGCTGGCGCTGGCCTATGCGCAGGCGCATCCTGACCGCGCGGCCTGTCTGGTGCTGCGCGGCGTGTTCACCGGCACGCAGGCCGAATTGCAATGGTTTTATGGTGGCGGTGCCGCGCGGTTTTTCCCGGAACTCTGGGCCGAATTCATCCGACCCATCCCCGAGGATGAGCGCAGCGATCTGATCGCGGCCTATGCCAAGCGGCTGTTCAGCGGCAACCCGCATGAGGAAAACCGCTACGCCCGTGCCTGGACCCGTTGGGAAAACACGCTCGCCTCGATCGAGACGCGCGGCATCGCCATGGGCGATTCGCCCGGTGACTATGCCCGCGCCTTTGCCCGGCTGGAAAACCACTACTTCAACAATGGCTGTTTTCTGGGCGAGGATGGCGCGCTTCTGCGGGGCCTGCCCCTGATGCGCAATATTCCGGGCACCATCGTTCAGGGCCGGTTCGACATGATCTGCCCACCCCATACCGCATGGGAATTGCATTCGGGCTGGGGCATGTCGCGGCTGGAAATGGTTCCGGTTGCAGGCCATGCGCTGTCCGAGCCCGGCATCAGTACAGAACTCGTGCGAGTCATGAACCAGCTCAGGCATGAGGTGCGCAGGCTCGAACTCTAGGGCCGAAATCTCCCCTTGCGTTCCGGGCACGCGATGCCTATACCGCCTGCCATAGCGGCGCCTGTCACGCAGGCTCCACCGGTAAAGCAAACGGGCCGCATGGCCCGTTTTTTTGTTTTCGCCCACGGAGGGCAGATGTCCGATCTGATTGCCAAGACCAGCATGGATCAGCGGCTTGCTGCCATCATCACGCCTGCCATCGAAGCACTGGGGTTCGAGTTGGTGCGCCTGCGGCTGATGGCGGGCAAGACGCGCACACTTCAGATCATGGCGGACCGCCCCGATGGCGGCATAGAGGTCGAGGATTGCGCCCGCATCTCGACCGCCGTGTCTGCCATCCTGGATGTCGAGGACCCGCTGGAAGATGCCTATACTCTGGAAGTGTCCAGCCCCGGCATCGACCGCCCGCTGACCCGGCTGAAGGATTTCGCCGCCTGGGAAGGGTATGAGGCCCGGCTGGAGACGACAGACCTGATCGACGGGCGGCGGCGCTTCAAGGGCGTCCTGATGGGGGTCGAGGGCGAAGAGGTCCTCATCGAGATCGAGGAACAGGGCGCGCCCGTCACCATCGGGTTGCAGTTCGACTGGCTGTCGGATGCGAAACTGGTCCTGACCGATGATCTGATCGCCGAGATGCTGCGCACACGCAAGGCCAGCGGCGCCATCGACGAATCGCAATTTGACGAGATCGAAACCGAAGAGGGTGCGACTGACGCCCCCCGTTCCGAGGAGTGAGACATGGCAATCACCTCTGCCAACCAGCTTGAACTGTTGCAGACCGCCGAGGCCGTGGCCCGCGAGAAGATGATCGATCCCGAACTGGTCATCGAGGCGATGGAAGACAGCCTCGCCCGTGCGGCCAAATCGCGCTACGGGGCGGATATGGACATTCGTGTCAGCATCGACCGCAAGACCGGTGTCGCGGCCTTCTCGCGGGTGCGCACAGTGGTCGAGGATGAGGCGCTGGAAAACCACCATGCCGAACTGACGGTCGCGCAGGCGAAACCCTATCTGGACGACCCCAAGGTCGGCGACGAGATCGTGGACAAGGTGCCCCCCGTGGATCTGGGCCGGATTGCGGCGCAATCGGCCAAGCAGGTGATCCTGCAAAAGGTCCGCGAGGCCGAGCGTGATCGCCAGTACGAAGAATTCAAGGACCGCGCGGGCACCATCATCAACGGTGTCGTCAAGCGCGAGGAATATGGCAATATCGTTGTCGATATCGGCCGGGGCGAGGCTGTGCTGCGCCGCAACGAAAAGATCGGTCGCGAAAGCTACCGCAATGGCGACCGCATCCGCTGCTATGTCAAGGATGTGCGCCGCGAGGCGCGCGGCCCGCAGATCTTCCTGTCGCGCACCGCGCCCGAATTCATGGCCGAGCTGTTCAAGATGGAAGTGCCCGAAATCTACGATGGCATCATCGAGATCAAGGCCGTGGCCCGCGACCCCGGTTCGCGCGCCAAGATCGGCGTCATTTCCTATGACGGCAGCATCGATCCGGTGGGGGCCTG
>REDZ01000059.1 GCA_007695345.1 Paracoccaceae bacterium
CCCAACCAAAGCGTTATGAGCGCTCTGCTCTAACCAATTGAGCTACAGGCCCGCCGCGACCCTGCTATGCGCAAAGCCGCAGAGCGTCAAGACAGTGCACCCTCAGCGCGGATCGAACCGCCCGATGGGCTTTTTCAGATAGTTGTGCCCGTCGCTTTCCGGCTCTGGCAACCGCCCGCCCCGGATATTGACCTGCAACGCTTCCAGCATCCGTGCGGGCAGTTTCAGCGTCGCGTCGCGCGCCTGCCGGGTGGCGATGAATTCCTCGCGGCTGATCCCGTCCTTGACATGGCGGTTCGACAGGCGGTGTTCGGCCACGGTCGCCATGTATTGCGGCGCCTCGCCCGCCGGGGGATAATCATGCCCGATATAGACCCGCGTCCGGGCCGGCAGGTCCAGGATCGCACGGATCGAGGCCCAGAGATCATCGGCGCTGCCGCCGGGGAAATCGGCGCGGCTGGTGCCCGAGGCCGGCATCATCAGCGTATCATGCACAAAGGCCGCATCGCCTGCGACATAGGTGATCGAGGCCAGCGTATGCCCCGGCGAGAACATCACCCGCACCGGAATGGTGCCGACCATGAATTCTTCCCCTTCCGCGAACAGCCGGTCCCATTGGCGTCCATCCGTGGGGAAATCGGCAAGGTTGTATTTCTCCTGCCACAATTTCTGAACGCCCGTCACCTTCTCGCCGATGCCATGGGGCGCGCCCAGTTTCTCGGCCAGATAGGGTCCGGCGCTGAAATGGTCGGCATGGGGATGCGTGTCCAGCACCCAGTCGATCTGCAGGTCCTGCGCCTTGATATAGGCAAGGATTTCATCCGCGCTTTCATGCGTGACGGCACCTGCTTCGGGATAATAATTCCAGACCGGATCGATGATCGCGCCACGGCGCGTTTCAGGATCGTGGAACACATATTGCAGGCTGCCCGTGGGGCGGTCGAAAAAGGCCCGGACAATCGGGGATGGGGTCTGTGTGCTGCTCATGATGCAAGCCTTTCATATTATCTTATTCGAATATGATCTAAGGAGTGCCGTCCAGTTGTCAAGCCCCGCGCCGCTTGCCCTGCCTGGACGCATCGGGTATCGCCCGGCCAGCAGGATGCGCGGGGCAAGGGGCAAAGCCAATGACAAACGGCAAGAATGGTCTGAGTTACGCCGAGGCCGGTGTGGATATCGATGCAGGCAACGCGCTGGTCGAGGCGATCAAACCCGCCGCCAGGGCGACAACACGCCCCGGCGTGATGGCCGGGCTGGGGGGCTTTGGCGCGCTGTTTGACCTGAAAGCCGCGGGGTATGACGATCCGATACTTGTGGCCGCCACCGACGGTGTGGGCACCAAGCTGCGCATCGCCATCGATACCGGGCATCTGGACACGATCGGGATCGACCTTGTGGCAATGTGCGTGAATGACCTGGTCTGTCAGGGGGCGGAGCCTCTGTTTTTCCTGGATTATTTTGCGACCGGCAAGCTGGATGTCACGGCCGCCACCCGCATCATCACCGGGATTGCCGATGGGTGCCGCGCCGCGAATTGCGCGCTGATAGGCGGCGAGACGGCAGAGATGCCGGGCATGTATGACGCGCAGGATTTCGACCTTGCCGGCTTTGCCATGGGCGCAATGGAACGCGGCGCGGCGCTGCCTGCGGATGTGGCGGCGGGCGATGTGGTGCTGGGGCTGGCCTCAAGCGGGGTGCATTCGAACGGCTATTCGCTGGTGCGCCGGATCGTGGCGCAATCGGGGCTGGACTGGGACGCGCCCGCGCCCTTTGGGGGTGGCTCGCTCGGGGCCGCGTTGCTGACGCCCACGCGGCTTTATGTCCGTCCGGTGCTGGAGGCGCTGCGCGCGGGCGGGCTGCATGCGGCGGCCCATATCACCGGCGGCGGGCTGACCGAGAACCTGCCCCGCGTGTTGCCCGAGGGCCTGGGCGCCGAGATTGATCTGGGCGCATGGTCCCTGCCCCCCGTCTTTGACTGGCTGATGCGCACAGGCGGGCTGGACCAATCCGAGATGCTCAAGACCTTCAATTCCGGGATCGGCATGGTGCTGGTCGTGGCGCCCGACCGGGCCGAGGCGATCAGTGCCACGCTAAGCGACGCGGGCGAACAGGTCGCGCGACTGGGGCATCTGCGCGCGGGCGCGGGCATCCGCTATAGCGGCACGCTGGCATGAGCCTGCGCGTCGCGATCCTGATATCGGGGTCGGGGTCGAACATGGTGGCGCTGGCACGCTCGATGCAGGGCGACCACCCGGCCCGGCCCTGTCTGGTCCTGTCCAACCGCCCCGATGCCGGCGGGCTGGCCCGGGCGTCCGAGATGGGTATTCCGACGGCTGTCGTCGATCACCGGCCCTTTGGTGCCAATCGCGCCGCGTTCGAAGGCGCGCTGCAAGAGGCACTTGCCGCTGCCCGCCCCGATCTGATCGCGCTGGCGGGGTTCATGCGCATTCTGGGGCCGGATTTCGTGGGCGCCCATGCCGGGCGGATGCTGAATATCCACCCCTCGCTGCTGCCGAAATATCGCGGGCTGGACACCCACGCCCGCGCCATTGCCGCAGGCGATTCCGAGGCCGGATGCACAGTGCATGAGGTCACGCCCGCGCTGGATGACGGGCCAATCCTGGGGCAGGCGCGCGTGCCTGTCCTGCCTGAGGACACGCCCGAGACACTGGCCGCGCGTGTGCTGCCGATGGAACATCGCCTGTATCCGCTGGTACTGCGCCGCGTCGCTATGGGCGACAAGACCCCTATAACCCTGCCCTGAAGCGCCGGATTTCGCGCTCGACGCGCGCCAGTTCGTTGCGGGCGGCCAGCAATTCCAGCCGCAGCATCCCCAGTTCCGACTGGATCAGCCCGGCTTCACGCCGCCGGGCATCGGCATCCTCGCCATCCTCGGCCAGCAGGCTGCGCCTGCGCGCCTGAAGCTGGCTGATCTCGCGTTCCGTTGAGCGCACACGCTCTTCGGCGCGGTGGCCGGCGCGGCCAAGCTCGAACCCGTCCAGAAAGCGCGGTTCGGCCGAAGCGGGGCAGACATTGCGATACGGACGCCCGGCGCGCCCGGCCTCCAGCCCGCCACTCGGGGTGCAATATTGCGCAAGGCCGCGTTCATAGCCCTGTTGCCACTGGCTGCGGTCGGGCGTCACATCCACCCGCGCGCAAGCGCTGTCATGACGCGCCAGAATGGTGGCGGGTACCTGCCCCTGCCGCCCGTCCCGCTCACCGATCGCGGCCCAGTTGCCCGCAAGGCATTCTTCCTGCGAAACCGAAGCGCAACTGCCCAGCAGCCCCAGGGCCGCCAGCGCCACAAACATCCGCCACATCGTCATTCCCCCTGATCCATCGCCTGCCGCGCGGCATAGAGCGCCACCGCCGCTGCGTTCGACACATTGAGCGAGCCGAACGCCCCCATCGCCGGAATGCGCGCCAGCATGTCGCAGGTTGCGCGCGTGCGATCCCGCAGCCCCGGCCCTTCGGCCCCCAGCACCAGCCCCACAGGACCGGGGGGCGCGGCGCGCAAAGCCGCATCCAGATCAAGCGTCGCGGCCCCATCCAGTCCGATCATCAGATAGCCAAGGGATTTCAGCAGCTCCATCTCCTCGGCCAGATTGCGCACGCGCAGATAGGGCTGGCGCTCCAGCGCGCCGCTGGCGGTCTTGGCCAGCGCGCCCGTCTCTGGCGCGGCGTGGCGCTGCGTGGCGATCACGGCGCGGGCGCCGAACACTTCCGCCGAGCGCAGGATCGCGCCCACATTATGCGGGTCGCTGACACGGTCCAGCGCCACGACCAGCCCCGCGCCGGCCTGCGGCGCGCAGACGGATTCGGTGCCGCCCCAGTCCAGCGGACGAACCTCCAGCGCGGCGCCCTGATGCACAGCGCCCGGATCAAGCGGGGCATCAAAGCGCCGCGGGTCCATGATCTCGGGCTCCAGCCCCGAAGCGGCAATCGCCTCGGCCAGCCTGTCGGCGGCATTGCGCGTCACCACCAGCCTGCGCTTGTCGCGCGCGGGGTTTTGCAGCGCATCGCGCACTGCATGCAGCCCGAACAGCCACAAGGTGGCATCGCGCTCCGCGCGGCGCGCCTTTTCCTTGTCGATCACCCATGCGGGTTTCTTCATCATGCGTCCCCTGTGCGCGCATCGCAGTGGGACGCAAGCATGCGCCGGGGCGCGCGCGGGTTCAAGCCGGATCGTACCTGCTGTCAGACGCGCGTGCCAATCTGACAGATCACGCCTTTTCGCGCCTTGACGCCCCCTGACCGGTTCGGTAATGCAGCGCGGGAAGGGCGACGAGCTGCAAGGTGCGGCAGCGGACTGTAACTCCGCCGGGGAGACCCATGCCAGGTTCGATTCCTGGGTCGCCCACCACCCCCTGTACAATCGGCAAGTCTGATCCGGTCGGGGTGGGTTTCACCCACCTTACGACACCGCGCGCGTCTTGTCTGGCTGACCGCGGGGACCGCCCCCGATCTGGCAGCAGCTCAGTTCTCGGCATGTCTTGCACTCGGGCGGATTAAGGCTTAGATCGGGCGTCGAGAGGCTGGCGCGGGCAGACGCCTTGCCAACCCGGTCAGGTCCGGAAGGAAGCAGCCGCAGCATTTTCCGTCTGGGTCGCTGTCCAGTCTCTCACCTTTTCCGACAGTGCTACTCGGACAGGTTGCGCAGGTAGTCGAACACCTCGCGCGCCCCGGAACGCAACTCGACATGCATGCCGCTGCTCGCATCGGGATTGCCGGTCACGTTGCGCAGGAACGCGTCGGGGTCAGTCATGTAGGCCACGAAATTATCCGCGTTCCAGCGTGCGCCGGTCTGGGCGGCTGCACGCAGATCGTCCGAGTAGAAGCCGAAATCGCCATCCCCCGCCAAAGGCGCCCCGGCGATGCCATAGAGGTTTGGACCAGAGCGCCCGCCACGGGCCAGGACAGTGCCATCCGGTGCCTCGACCGTGTGGCAGGTGCGGCAGTCGCGCCAGCGCGAGTCTTCGGCCAGCGCGGCCCCTGCACTCATGCCGCCCATGGCAAGGGTCAGTATCATCGCGCCCGGCGCTGTTCTGAGATCTGGTTTCATCTGCTCTGTCCTCGCCATGCAGGTCCGCACGCACCCGCGCAGACATCCCTGTAAGGTGTGGCCTCGGGCTCAGGGTTTCAAGCGATATCCGATGCGAAACCAGTACCAGCACAGCGCCGACACGCCCGCCAGCGTTGCCATGACCACCACAAGGCCCATCGCAGGCGGCGCATCCGAAGCCCCGATCATCCCGTAGCGCGCGCCGTCGATCAGGTAGAAGACCGGGTTGAAACGGCTGAGGAATTCCATCAGCGGCGGCAAGGTCGCGATGGAATAAAAGGTGCCCGACAGAAACGACAGCGGCACCACGATGAAATTCGTGATCGCCGCGATCTGGTCGAACTTGTTCGAGATGATCCCCGCCGCGATCCCGATGGCGCCCAGCAGCGCGGCGCCCAGCGTCAGGAACACCAGCAGCCAGAGCGGATGCGCCACCCCCTGCCCCAGCACCAACAGCATCGCCGCGATGATGACCACCCCCACGACCAGCCCGCGCACCACACCGCCCGCCAGATAGCCCAGCAACAATTCCATCGCCGACAAGGGCGGCATCAGCGTATCGACGATATTGCCCTGCACCTTGGAGATCACGATACTGGAGGAGGTATTGGCAAAACTGTTCTGGATCACTGTCATCATCAGGATCCCCGGCGCCAGAAATGCCAGAAACGGCACCCCCATCACATCGCCGCGCATCGGCCCGATGGCCAGCGAAAAGATCGCAAGAAACAGCCCGGCCGTGACCAGCGGCGCCGCGAGCGTCTGGGTCCAGACGACCAGAAAGCGCCGGATCTCGCGGTCGGCCAGCGCCCCCAGCCCCAGCCAGTTGACGCGACCGAATCGCCTTGCGCCCGGTCCGAAATGCGGGTCTGCCTGCTGTGACATCGATGACTCCTGTCCAGTAATCGCGGGCCGGGCGTCATTTTGCGCGCGCCACGAGTTGAATTCGATCAGAGGTCGATGTATTTCATGCCACTGCCCACGACAATGGGCTGTCAGCGAAGGGGTGCCCCTGCACCCGTGCACACCAGCCGGAGAAGATCATGTCCTGGACCGACGAGCGCGTCGAATTGCTCAAGAAGATGTGGAACGAGGGGCATTCGGCCTCGCAGATCGCCAAGGAGCTTGGCGGCGTGACGCGCAATGCCGTCATCGGCAAGGTGCACCGGCTGGGCCTGTCCAACCGGTCCGGCCCCGAGACGGCGGCGGAGGCCGCGCCGCCGCCGGCGGCATCGGCAAAGCCCGCCCCGGCGCGTGAAGAGGCCCCCGTGGTTGATCTGGCAGAGGCGAAAGCCGCGCGCGCAGCCAGCCGCCCGGCGCCCGAACCGGCCCCCGCACCACCCGCGCCAGAGCGTCCTGATCCTGCCGCTGCCACCGAAGACGTCGAGGACGCACCCGTTTACAAGCCCCGCGCGATCATCCCGGCCGGGCAGCCGCTGCCGCCCCAGCCCTCGACCAACGAGATCGAT
>REDZ01000202.1 GCA_007695345.1 Paracoccaceae bacterium
CAAACGTCGCCCAACAAAATCCGCTCAAATCACGCTCGGAGGTGTCGAAGTCCGGAGGTATTCCCATCAGTTCTAATTTCACCTCCGGATGGACAACGAATCTCAAATTCTTGCAAATGCCATCATAGGCTAGAAATGGAAGCGATAAAGCATCTAGCTTTTGGTGCTCAGCCTTCATATTTTCTAATTTATGATACCTTTTTTTACGATGAAGGTTTGCCGTTACTTCAATATCCCCCCAAGGGACTTTTGACTCAATCGTATAGGATCGGAAACCAATCAATGAACAGAATCTAAATATGTTTGTATCTAGGAAGACGATTGGCACCTGCTTCTTTGACATATTGCTCTCCGGCGGGGCTCCTGCAACTATGCGTTTCTAGATAAGTGTGGATGTGGCCGCATTGTCAACAACCTGCGCCAAATCGAAAGAATGTTGCACTTCAATAAGTCTCGCATCGTAAAGGCATGGCATGACTATTTCGGCGCATAGTGTCAGCTTCGACGACGCCACAATGTGGCTTGCCCTCACCGATGGCCGCACGCTCGGCGTGCCGCTGGTCTGGTTCCCGCGCCTGTTGAACGCCTCGGTGGAACAACGCGAAGCCGTCGAAATCTCGCCCTTCGGGCTGCATTGGACGGACATCGATGAGGATATCTCGATCCCCGCTCTGCTGGCAGGCAAACCCGCAACGCACGCCGCCTGAACAGCCCCACCACTCTGAAATATAATGGAAAAGTGGTGGTCGACCCTGGAAATGCTACGGCGGGGACCTGACGCGCAAGAAGAAGATGCGCCAGTTCGGGAAGGTGGAGATCCCGCAACAGGCGTTTATCAGCGCACTCACGATGGACGGGTGAGTATAACCGCTTGGGCCGCTGCGTGAGCCATGACAAACGACCCATCCCGCCCCCGCCCGTCACACCACATTACGCATCATAGCGTGTCGCCCCGCGCCGCGCCTCATTGACAGGGGTTTTCAGCAGGGCGGCCTGATGGGCGCGCTGTTCGCACCCCGCGCGCGGGCAGATCCGGCAATTGATCCCGATGGGGGTAGCCGCCGCGCCCTGCAGCGCGATCCCTTCGCTATATCCGATCTCTGGGGCGTGATCGATGGTGCAGCCCATCGCGACGGCCAGCCGGTTGTCCTGGCCCCGCCGCTCGAATGTGGGGCGATCGACCGTGCGGGAGAACACGAAATATTGCGAGGCATCCGGCATCTCAACCAGTTGCGAGATGATGCGTCCGGGCAGGCGAAAGGACATATGCACATCAAGCTTGGGGCAGGCCCCGCCATATTCGGCAAGGTGAAAATCGGTCGCGTTGAACCGCTTGGTCACATTCCCCGCCTTGTCAAGTCGCAGGAAGAACAGGGGCACCCCCTGCGCGCCCTCGCGCTGCATGGTGGTCGCGCGGTGGCAGGCCTGTTCGAAACTGACGCCGAAACGGGTCGCGAGATGGTCGAAATCGTATTTCGAGGCGCGGGCCTCGGCCAGAAAGGCGTCATAGGGCATCAGGGCTGCGGCAGCGAAGTAATTCGCAAGTTCCACAAGGCAGCGCGCGCGCCCCTGTCTGTCCTCGATCCCGGCGCTGGCAAGGATCGTGTCGAGCGTGTCGCGACACTCGATCAGGCCCAGCACATGCACAAGCTGAAACACGCGATTGGGATGGTCGAGCGCCTCTGACAGCAGGACTTCGGCGCGACCCTGGTCGAAATGGCGCAAGGTGCGGGGCAGATCGCTGACCTGCACCACGCGCACGGTGATCTTGTGGCGGGTGCTCAAGCGTTCCTTCAGCGCGGCGTAAAGGTCATCTGCCGCGGGCGCACCATCCGCGCCCCATAGCGCGGCGGCGGCCTGTTCCAGCGCGGGAAAATGGTTGCGCTGGCGGCGGAAGAAATGATGCACCGCGCTTTCGGGGCTGGCGCTCAGGATCGGCTCACCGGGCGCGGGCTGCGCGGCCAGCGCCAGCAGTTGGTCGGTCGCGCTTTGATACGACCGGTGGAGGCGCAGGAACGCGTCGATCAGCGCGGGCGCATGCGTCTGGGCGCTGCGCAATTCCTGCAGGTTAGGGCGGACCTCGTCAAAAAGCGGGTCCTGCAACGCGCCGCGCAGATCGGCAAGCTGCGCGCCCGCCCCCTCATCCGAGAGGTCATGCCAGTCAACGCCATATTGCTCCATCAGGCGCAACAGTACCGCGACCGAGACAGAACGCTGGTTGTTTTCCAGCAGGTTCACATAGGCGGCTGAAATATTCAGCCGCCGCGCCATCATGCCCTGCGTTTCGCCTGCATCCTGCCGCAAACGCCGCAAGCGGGGGCCGATGAATGTCTTGCGCATCCGGGCAATCCTTATGATGTAAAGTTTACAATATTACATATTTTCTATTTTGTAAACTTTCGCGTTTACAGCAGAACCCGGTTTCATTCGCAGCATCGCCGCCTGGTCTGCAATGCAAGTGCGATAACGGAGGATTCGTTCATGCAGACAGGCACCGCTCATCTTTTCATTCCCGGCCCGACCAACCTGCCCGCCGAGGTGCAGCGCGCCATGATCGTGCCGATGCAGGACCATCGTGCGCCCGATTTCGCAGATCTGCTCGCCCCCGTTCTCGACGGTTTGAAACCGGTTTTCGGCACGCATGCGGCCCGGATCGCGCTCTTTCCCGGATCTGGCACCGCTGCATGGGAAGCCGCCATCGCCAATACGCTGTCGCCCGGCGACAAGATCCTGATCGCGCGGCACGGGCAGTTCTCAGCCCTGTGGGCGCAGATGGCGCAGGCTTTGGGGCTGCGGGTCGAGGCGATTGATGTGGCCTGGGGCGCGCCCTGCCCGGTGCGCGAGATCGAGCGGCGTCTGGGCGATGACCGGCATGATGAGATCAAGGCCGTTTTCGTCACCCATAACGAAACCGCGACAGGCGTGACCTCTGATGTGGCGGGCGTGCGCCATGCGCTCGATACCTGCTTTCACGATGCGCTGCTTTTCGTGGATGGCGTGTCCTCCATCGGCTCGATTCCGTTCGAGATGGATGCCTGGGGCGTCGATCTGGCCGTCGCGGGCAGCCAGAAAGGGCTGATGTGTCCGGCGGGTCTGGGTATCCTTGCCGCCAGCCCCAAGGCGCTTGCGGCGATGGAAGCAAGCACAATGCCGCGCAGCTTCCTTGACCTGCGGGCCATGCTCAATGCGCATGATGCGGGCTCTTTCTGTTTCACGCCGCCTGCACAACTGCTCCACGGATTGCGCGCCGCACTGGACCGGCTGCATCGCGAGGGGCTGGCGCAGGTCCATGCCCGCCATCATCGCCTTGCCAGCGGCATTCGCGCGGGCATCGCGGCGCTGGGGCTGAAGATCGTGGCCGAACATCCGAGCTTCGCCTCGGACACGGTGACTGCAATTCGCACGCCGCAGGAGACGGATGCGCGCGAGGTGATCGAGATTGCGCGGACACGTTACAACACGCAATTCGGCGCGGGTCTGGGGCCGCTTGCCGGTCGCGCCTTCCGCATCGGGCATCTGGGCGATCTGAACGAGGGGATGTGCCTGACAGCGCTTGGCATGGCCGAACTCTCGCTCAAGGCCGCGGGCGCGCGGGTGGATCTGGGCGCGGGGCTGGCTGCCGCGCAGGCCGTCTTTGCGGCCCATGCCCCGACACCCGCTTTCGCCATTGCCGCCGAATAAGGATCTGCCCGCATGAGCCACTCTCTCTTCCCCCTTCGCCGCCAGCGCCTCCAGCGGTCCACGCTTGCTGTGCCGGCCTCGAATGCCACCATGATCGAGAAAGCCGCCGCTTCGGCTGCCGATGTGGTGTTTCTCGACCTTGAAGACGCCGTGGCGCCACCAGAAAAGGCGCAGGCCCGCAAGAATGCCATCGCCGCGCTGAACGAGATCGACTGGGACGCGCGCGGCAAGACCGTCAGCGTGCGCATCAACGGGCTGGACACGCAATACATGTATCGCGACGTGGTCGATATCATGGAGCAGGCGGGCGACCGCGTGCATATGCTGCTGATCCCGAAACTGGGTGTGGTGGCGGACCTCTATATGGTCGATGCGCTGGTCAACCAGATCGAACAGGCCTGCGGGCTGACCCGGCGCGTGGGGCTGGAAGCGCTGATCGAGACCGCGCTCGGCATGGCCAATGTCGAGGACATCGCCCGCCATGCCGCTACATCAGAGTCGCGGCTGGAGGCGTTGCATTTCGGCGTGGCGGATTATGCGGCCTCGATGCGGGCGCGCACGGTCAATATCGGCGGGCTGAACCCGGCCTATCCGGGCGATCAGTGGCATGCCTCGCTCTCGCGCATGATCATTGCCTGCCGCGCCTACGGGCTGCGCGCACTCGATGGCCCGTTTGGCGATTTCAAGGACCCCGAGGGCTATGTGGATGCCGCCCAGCGCGCCGCCGCGCTTGGGTTTGAGGGGAAATGGGCGATCCATCCCAGCCAGATCGACATGGCCAACGCCGTTTTCAGCCCGCCCGAGGCCGAAGTCACCCGCGCCCGCCGGATCATCGAGGAATTGCGCAAGGCCGAGGCCGAGGGCAAGGGCGCTGCGTCGCTTGATGGCAAGATGATCGACGCGGCGTCCGAGAAGATGGCGATGAATGTGCTCTCGCTCGCCGATGCCATCGCCGCGCGCGGCACTGCCGCCCAGGCTGCCGAGTGAGGAGGGGAACCCCATGGATATTCACGAACATCAGGCCAAGGACATTCTGCGCCGTCTGAATGTGCCGGTGCCCGAGGGCGGCATTGCCTTTGCCCCGGAACAGGCCATGCACGAAGCACGCAAACTGGGTCTGCCCGTTGTTGTCAAGGCGCAGGTCCATGCAGGCGGGCGCGGGGCTGCAGGCGGGGTAAAGCTGTGCCGGACCGAGGCCGAGGTGAATGCCTTCGCCCTGTCACTGCTGGGCCGCAATCTTGTGACCACGCAGACCAACGCGCAGGGCAAGCCTGTGCATCGGCTGCTGGTCGAACGGGCCACCGATATCGGGCAGGAAATCTATCTCGGGCTTGTGCTTGACCGCAAATCCGAGCGCATCATGATCGTCGCCTCGCGCGAGGGCGGCATCGAGATCGAGGATCTGGCCCAGGATCAGCCTGACGCGCTGTTGCGCATGGTCATCGACCCGGCCACGGGGCTGGTGCCGTTCCAGTCGCGTGAACTGGCCTTCAAGCTGGGGCTGAGCGGCACACAGGTCGCGCAATTCGCCCATGTCATGCGCGGCTGCTACCGCGCCTTCCGCGATCTGGATGCCACGATGGTCGAGATCAACCCGCTGGTCATCACCGGCAGCGGCGAACTGATGGCGCTGGATGCCAAGATGAGCTTCGACACCAACGCGCTTTTCCGCCGCCCCGAGGTTGCCGCCCTGCGCGACCCCGGACAGGAGGACCCGCGCGAGGATGCCGCCGCGCAACATGGCCTGAATTATGTCGGGCTTGATGGTGATATCGGCTGCATCATCAACGGCGCGGGCCTTGCGATGGCCACGATGGACATGATCCAGCTTGCCGGGGGCCAGCCTGCGAATTTCCTCGATATCGGTGGCGGGGCCAGCCCCGAACGCGTGGTCGCGGCCTTTCGCACTGTGCTGTCCGATCCCAATGTCGCGGTGATCCTTGTCAACATCTTTGCAGGGATCAACCGCTGCGACTGGGTCGCATCGGGCGTGGTGCAGGCGTATCGCGAGCTGAACCTGACCCTGCCTGTCGTCGTCCGTCTGGCAGGCACCAATGTCGAAGAGGGCCGCCGCATCATCAACGCATCCGGCCTGCCGCTGTTGTCCGCCGACACGCTGGCCGAGGCTGCGGCCACCGCAGTTACCGCCCGCCAAAGCCTCGCGGCCTGAAGGAGCACCATCATGGCAATCCTCATCACGCAAGATACCCGTATCATCGTGCAGGGCATGACCGGTCGCATCGGCAAATTCCACGCCGAGGACATGATCCGCAATGGCACCAATGTCGTAGCCGGCGTGACGCCGGGCCGGGGTGGCGAGACCGTGCTGGGCAAGCCGGTCTTCAACACTGTCTCCGAGGCCGTCGCAGCGACCGGAGCAGACGCCAGCCTTGTCTTCGTCCCGCCCCCCGGCGCGGCGGATGCGATCATGGAATGCGCCGAGGCAGGGCTGAATTTCGCGGTCTGCGTGACGGATGGCATCCCGTCGCAGGACATGATGAAGGTCAAGCGCTTCCTGCGCCGTTTCCCCGCCGCACGCAAGATGCGCTTCATCGGGCCCAATTGCGCGGGCGTTATTTCTCCGGGTGTCGGGTTCATGGGTATCATGCCGCCGCATATCTACCTGCCGGGTCGGGTGGGCATCGTCGGGCGATCCGGCACGCTGGGCTATGAGGCGGGCAGCCAGATGAAGGCGCTGGGGATTGGCGTGTCCACTTCTGTGGGTATTGGCGGTGATCCGATCAACGGCTCCAGCTTCCGCGACATTCTGGAATTGTTCGAGAATGACCCCGACACCGATGCCGTCATGATGATCGGCGA
>REDZ01000203.1 GCA_007695345.1 Paracoccaceae bacterium
GTATGGACAGACATGCGCGAATTCCAGTTGATCTTGTTTGACTGGATTGTCCGCGCGCTGCGTGAAAAACCGCAGAGAAATTTTCAGGGATTGCCCGGAGAGTTACTCACTAATGTTTTTGCGCTGTCGGGGGTTCCCCGACACCACAAAAACCCGTTCGCAATGGGGATACCCCCTTGACCCCTTCTCGCGATAACCCCCACCTGACGGATGGGAGTTATCGCTGCGACCAGCAGCCTGCTGGACCCGTACCCTGTCCTTAGATTGACATTCCTTTTTTCTCGGGATTAACCTGTTTTTCATTCGGTGACCCGCTTGCTGTCTGGCCTGTCCCCCCCCACTGATCACCCTATGCTTTATGTGTTCAGACCGTCCTTGTGGTGATCCAGGGAGGCAGCCCCCCCTTGGGAGGACTGACGTGACCCGTCCACGAAGCACGTGCCGCGCTCGCATACCCAGCCGACACGGCAACTCGCGCATCAGTGCGCAGCGACGACGCACCCGGCCCAAAGCGGACTGTTGGCCCGTTGGGCGGGGTTCGCCGAAGCGGTCACTCGGACCAGAGCTGCGGCTTCGTCCTGTCGGCCTGCCTTCACCTCTTTAGTTCCCCGACCGATCTGCTGCGTCAGAAACGGTCCAGAAACCGCCCGTTGACCCAGCCAACCCCGCCCGGCAGCATGGCCGAGCGGACTTCGACCCAGACTGCTCCGCTGTTCAGCGTGCGGATGCGTCCGGTGATCTGGACATTGCGGGCATCGGGCGGGAACATCCCGACAATTCCATGCGACACCCCGGCGCCCGATCGGATATTCAGCACGTCATTCGCAGCCACACCAACCACGCGATACATATGCTGATGCGCGGTGTGGTCCTTGAAGATGCTGCCCGGTGGTTCGGCGCTGACTGGGGGCGCGATGACAGGAGCCGACGCAACCTCTTCGCGCAGGAAACGCGCATTGACCCAGCCGCCGGTTCCGGGGATACGCGGATGCGAGATGTGATACCACAGCCCGCCATCGCCCGAGCGCCCCTGTGGCCCGGTCCAGACAATGCCGCCAGTCCCAGGCGGCAGGATGCCCACGATCCGGCTGCCGGGAACGCCCACACGGTCGCGCACATTCAGCACATCATCTGCCGCGACATTGACGACACGGTAGGTGACTTCGCTGGCCTTAACGGTGGTAAGGCTGGCGGCCAGCAGGGCCACGCAGGCAATCAGACTGGCTGCAATCGGAAATCGCAAAATGGTCATCGTCTTTCCCTTCCCTGTTGAAAATGCGTGTCGTCAGAACCCTTCGATCCGCAGCCCTTCGCGCCCGGCGACAGGGCTGATATCGGTAACTGGCGTGCCCGACAACGTCAGCGCGCGCAGGTTCTGCAAGCCCGCAAGGGGCGTCAGGTCATGCACTTCGGTCATGTCGATACGCAGCACGCCCAGATCGTGCAGCCCCGCCAGCGGTGACAAGTCGCTGACTTGGGTTTCATTGATCCACAGATGTTCCAGAGCCGTCATCCCCCGCAATGGGCCAAGGTCGGACACCTGCGTTTCCATCAGCGTCAGCCGTTCCAGCGCCTCAAGACCCGCCAGCGGCGCGATATCCGAAACCGGCGTGTCGATCAGGCTGAGATTGCGTAGCCCCGTCAGCCCTGCCAGCGGCCTGATATCAGCCACTTGCGAGGAAGCGAGGCTAAGGACTTCCAGATTGTGCAGCCCTGCCAATGCCTCGATCTGTGCTATCGGATTGCTGTACAGCTGAAGCTCGCGCAGCCCGGTCAGCCCGGCAAGCGGCCCAAGGTCGGTTATCGCATTGTGATGCAGGTGCAGTTCCTGCACCGCCTTCAGCCCTTCCAGAAAATCCAGCGCCTCGATCCCGGCGGAACTGGCCTGCAGCACCTCCAACGCTGGCAATCTGCCGATTGGCGACAGATCGGAGATTTCGGTGTCGCTGATCCACAGCGCCTGCAGTCCCGGCAACCCTGCCAGCGGCGCGATATCGGTGATGGCTGTGTCATTTATCATCAGCGTCTGAAGGCTGGCCGCACCCATCAGCGGTGACAGATCGGTGATGGCGGTCCCGCTGATCTGCAGGAAGACAAGATTCTCCAGATCGGCGATTTCGGGGGGCAGCGCGTCCAGATCGGACATACCGCTGAAATCGAGGATCGCGCCGAACTGGCTTTGCAGCGCGGCGGCAATCATCTCTTCTGCCTGTGCGCGGTCGCTTTCGGCAAGGGCTGTCATTGGCAAAGCGGCCAGACAGGCAGCGGGGATCAGGTGATGCAGTTTCATGGTGCTGTCAGGTCCATGAAGCGCATGTCATCGACTTCCATCAATTCCGCTTCAAGGCTGAACTGCACGGGGCTGCCATCCTCGAACGCGCCGTCCAGTGCCATTTCTGCGATCAGAAAATCGCCTTCATCCTGCGACAGCGTCACATCGCCTGCGCCCAGATTGATATTGCCCAGCACCTGTTCCGCGCCAGCATCATCGCGCCCGATGATCCGCCCCAGAAGCCGATAATGCGGGGCGTCGATCTGCTGCCCGTCCCTGATCGAGGCGAGCGGATAAGCGCCTTCCGGGCCTTCGGGACCATCCGCCGGGACGATGACAAGGCGCAGCGCACGTAGTTCATCGCTGTCCCCCCCATCCCCGCGCACGAAATGGCCGCTGCCGAACAGATCGGCCCCGGCCCCGATCGTGACTGTGCCGCGCAGCGGGAACTGATCGGTGGATGCGCGCGCGATGGCGCGCATTTCATCGCCCGGCATGTCGGGGATATGGCAAAATCCGATATCGACGACTTCAAAGACGAAATCGATCTGTTCAGCCAGCGGCGGGTCGTCGCTGCTCTGCGCGGGCAGTGCCAGCAGGGCACAGGCCGCAGCAGCGGAAAGGGGTTTGCATTGGGACATGGCTGGGATTCCCTTTTTTCCAAAATGGGGCTGTGTTGCGCACGGGGTTATTGCCGGTCGGGCCAGCGTTCTGCCGCGCTGGACCGGATGACATGATGCTGGCCCGGCCCGCCGAACGCCCCCAGCCGATACCAGACCGACATCGTTTCATCATCGCGCAGGCGGGTTGCGAAATAGCCGACTTCGGCCCCGGTATCCTGCCCCATCCCGACCTCGATGATGACCTCGATGAAGGGCGCGCCGGGCTCGTCCATCACCCGCGCCTCGATGGGATGCCAGCGCGCATCCCCGCCATCCGTCTCGGCCATCAAGGAGGTCAGCGCCAGCGCATCCAGCGCTGCCGGGGCCGATGGCGCGCCCTGCCACAATTCATCATAGGAGGGGCGGAAATCCGGCATCGCGATGCTGTCCTCGCTGCCCCAATCGGCCATATGCGGCACGATCGACTGGGCCATCTGGCAATGGAACCCCATGCAATCACCTTCCGGCGTGTCTATCTCGGCCCGCGCGGCCGACAGAATCACGGCGTCATTGCCGCGCAGTGGCCGCATAGCAAAGCGCCAGACCACATCCGGCCCTTCCCCGAAATGCGCGATATCGGCCGTGTTTTCCGCCCCATGCGCGGCGACTGTCGCCGCGTGGCGCGCCGGGCCAAGATTGAAGCGGCGCAACTCGATCAGCTCGACCAGATCGTAATACGCCGTGGGTGCGATTGTCGGTTCACCCATCCGATAGGTCAGGTGATAGCGGGCATGGGGCAGACGCCCGTCGATGGCCTGCAGCGCGACGATGCTTTTCGTCAGCGGCGACAGGCCGTGGCCGGGGGCAAGGGCACTGTCTGGGGCGTAATGCAGGATATTGGCGATGCTCTGTTCCAGCTTGTAGGTATCAAATACGTTCATCCCCGGTACATGGGTGAAGTTCTGGGCGACTTCCGCGTTGGTGGGCAACGCGTCAATCTGTTCCAGATAGGCGGCCTCGACCCAGGCCACGTTACCGTCCGGGGCATCGGGGTGAAGGATCTCCACCCATTCCGTGCCATCGCCCGAGTGCTGCGTTTCCCCGATGATGATGATCCTGGTCGCATCGGGCGGCAACATGCCGACAATGGGCGCATCGGGCGCAGGGCTGCTGCGCAGATACAGAACCTCGTTTGCGGCGATCCCGGTGACCTGATGATATTGCGCGGGGTCCAGCCTTTGCGGGCTGTGCGCGGGGGCGGGGTCTGCGGGCGCGGCCTGTGCCGGGCTGGCCGCCCCGGCAAGTGCGAGGAAGCGGGCATTGACCCAACCGGTCCCCCCCGGAAGGGCCGGATCGGCGATCTGCCACCATGTCCCGCCATCAGCACTTTGCGCGCTGTCGCCCGTAGGCGTGATGCCGGTCGCATTCGGGGGCAGCATTCCGATGATCATGTTTTCGGTCCCCGGACCGCTGCGGACATTGAGCACATCATCGGCAGCCACACCCGTCACGGCATAGCCAGCGGCTGCAACCGGGGTCTGGGTTTGTGGCGCTGCTGTCACGGGCTGCGACGGCGCGGCACTTGGCGCGGCTGCCGCAGATGTATCAGCGGCAGGCTGCGTCGGTGCGGCAGGTTGGCTTGCCGGGGCCGGGGCCGGAGTGGCAGCCGCGGCCCATTGCGCCGGGGGTTGCGGGGCAGTGAAGACCTGAACCAGTTGCGGCGTGATCTGGTCACGATCGAGCAACTCGATCAGCAGGGCCAGCGCGGGCAGGCCCAGGGCTGCGATCTGCGCATGGATATCATCTGCCTGCGCCACGGTTGCGGCCTCGAGATTCTCTGACAGTTCCGCGATCTGAGCTTCTAGCGCGGCAAGCTGGTCCTCTTGCGCCTCGGCCTCGGCCTCCGCTTCAAGTTCGGGTTCTGCGGCCTCCAGTTCCGCCGCATCAACCACGCGCAGCGGCGCGCGCGCCATCAGGCGGCCTGTGCGATGCATATGTTCGGACCAGCTTGGATGCTGCTGGTTGAAGTGGAACCGGACCTCGTATTCCCCTGTGCTGGCCGGAGAAGTGCGGGTGAACAGGCCCGGCCCTTCGGCGTCTGAGACGAGATTGTTGCGACGCGTGTTTTCGCGGACAAGGTTTTCAGGGTCGCGATCCGCATCGACGATGACCAGATGGCCATCCATGACCGGGTTCATGTAGATTTCGAATTCTTCGCGCGTGCCAACCTGGTCTGGAACCTGAATATCGATATCGATATCGACCAGTTCGATCTCGCTGCGCGCCATCACCCGGCGATCCCAGTTTTGCCATCTGCGCAACCGGAGTTCATAGATTCCTGGCGTGTCCGCGGCGCGACGGTAGACTGTGGCCTCATCGCCGATTCTGTGCGTGTTGCGCCCGGAAGAACCGGTCAGGGCGTTGTCAGGCGAATTCGGAT
The DNA here is from genome assembly GCA_007695345.1 of Paracoccaceae bacterium. Lineage (GTDB taxonomy): Bacteria > Pseudomonadota > Alphaproteobacteria > Rhodobacterales > Rhodobacteraceae > Roseinatronobacter. The sequence continues at coordinate 5,315 of REDZ01000203.1, forward strand.
CAATGAGGATAAGATTGTCGAAATGGCGCCTGTCGTCGTAGGTTATTTCGACAGGGATCAGCGATCCGACAGGGGCAACCGTGGGGGCGCTGAAATACCCCCCCGGGCTGGACTGCACCGGGCCGAAAGCGACCTCGCTCAGAACCGTTCCTTCAAGTGGCTGCATCTGCGGGTGCGCCCCCGGAGGGTCAGCCCCGATCAGATCCAGAAGTTTTTCTTCTCCGCTGCTGCCGTCGAGGGCACTGACCTCTTCTGTCTGTGGTTCTACAGGCGACGCGCTCGCCGATGTTTGCTCTGGATCGCCGTTGGTTTCGGCGGTCTGAACGGTTTCGGTCGCTTGCTCGGTCTCGCTTGCTGCTGAACCGGCGGGCACCGATCCAAGCGATGGGTCTGCAGTATGGGTCATAGTAAAGATCAGCCCGAAATTCAGCGGCGCGCCGCCATGGTCGCGTTCCTCAAGAAGCGGGCCCGGCGGCACGGCACTGCCTGCCCCGGCACGAACCTGAGCGCGCAAGCTAGCGAGCGCTTCAAAATGTTCGGGTAAGGCGATAACCCGCAAGGCAAGATACTGTCCTTCACCCACTTCTGCATCATCGAGGATCCCGTCAAACGTGGCCGCATCCTGGCCTGCGGGGACTTCGTGAAAGGTGACCACCTCTGCCCCGGCAAAGCTCTGCCGGTCGTTCATGCGGCATGTGAAGGCGATCACGCCGGGCTTTCGGGTGGGCTCGTCAAGCTCGACTTGGGACGCCACAAAATTGTCTATGCGATAGGAGACCCAGCCTGCAGCCAGCGGGTTAGGATGATTGAGCCAGAAGGTCAGGTTGGCCTGCGGGTGAACCATATGCTGTATTTGTTCCCCCTCGGGGGTAGCGATTGAATAGCCACCGCTGCACAACTCCAATGCCGGATTGGCGAGCGCCCCGCCCAAAGGCTGCGCGCAAAACATGGCAGCCAGAAGGCCAGGGCGCGAGAATGAAAGTGCTTGGGACATGTCAGGCTCCTGTCGCGGATTGGGGGGCAGAGTCGTCAGCGCGGGCGGTCTGCATCAGGTCCTGCCCCATGGTTACGAAAATCGAGATCTGATTG
>REDZ01000065.1 GCA_007695345.1 Paracoccaceae bacterium
TCGGACCGGCTGGCGAAATACAACCAGCTTATCCGGATCGAAGAGGCGCTGGGAGGGTCAGCCATCTATGCAGGGCGGTCGATCCTGCGATGAGCATAACGCCGTTTGGTTTCGCCACCGCCGGGACACTGCGCTTCGGTCGCGGCACGGTTTCCGAAGCCGTGCCTTTCGCTTGCGCGCAGGCGCGCCGCGCTTTGCTGTTGCGCTCGCGTTCGGTCGCGGCGGCGGATGAGTTGCTGCATTCGCTGCGCCAGAACAGCGATGTTCTGGACCTGCAGGCCAGTGGCGAACCTGATCTGCCAGGTGTACAAGCCAATGTCGAAATTGCGCGAAATTTCCGACCCGATCTGGTCATTGCGATTGGCGGTGGGGCAGTCATCGACCACGGCAAGGCTCTGGCCGCGCTGATCCCCGCGCCGCACAATGCCATGCGCTATCTGGAAGTGGTGGGCGAGGGGCAACCGCTGGACACAGCCCCTTTGCCGCTGGTGGCGATCCCGACCACGGCAGGAACAGGCGCAGAAGTGACGCGCAATGCCGTGATCCAGATCCCGGATGCCAAGCGCAAGGTCAGTCTGCGTGACCCACGCCTTTATCCAGCGCTCGCGCTGGTCGACCCGGATCTGTGCCTTTCCTGCCCGAAAGTGGTGACGCTCGCATCGGGGCTCGATGCGATCACACAGGTGATCGAGCCCTTCATCTGCAGCCGCGCAAATCCGATGACCGATGCGCTGTGCCGCGATGCCATCCCGCGGGGCCTGTCGGCTTTGCACAGGCTGATGGATCAGGACGCAGCGCATGCCTGGGACGACATGGCATTAACCAGTCTTTTCGGGGGGCTTGCGCTGTCCAACGCGGGCCTTGGTGCCGTTCATGGCTTCGCTGGTGTGATCGGTGGCCGGACCGGGGGCGCTCATGGCGCTATTTGCGGCACATTGCTGGTGCCAGTGCTCAAGGCTAATGCACAGGCGGCACCAGACAGCAGCATCGCCAAGCACCGTATCGCCTGGGTTATGGAGCAGATCGCACGTGAATTTGGTCATGTGGAGGATTTCCAGAACTGGATCCGCGCGCACGGGCTGCCGACCATCAGTGAGCTTGGCATAACCGAACAGATGCATGCCAGTATTGCGCATGATACGTTGCAGTCATCGTCCTACAGGGCCAATCCGGTGGACCTACAAGATGGAAATCTGTTGCAAGTCCTCGCTGACAGCTGAGCCGGCCAAATTCCGCATGACTCAAGTCTCCGGGGGCCGATGGTCAACACGGCCTGGACGTTGCCCTGATCATCCATGATCACCCGACAATCCCCGACCCGAAGCCTGATCCCCTCGCGGCCTTTCAGGGATTTCACATTGTTCGCCTGCGAGCTGGGGTCTTGCGCATAGGCCTCGATCTTGGTTCGGATCAGCTTGGCTGTGTTCGCAGGCATCCGCCGCAAGACCTTGATCCCGGCTTTCGTGTAGCTGATCTTGCGCGTTTTGGTCTGCGTGACCGAAGTACGTTCCTTGACCCGGCCTGCGGCGTAGCCGTCGTTCACCCTGAGGCAGACAAGATCGCAACCCCGGAGTTTGGCTCGTCACAGCCATATTGAACAGCGCGAGATCGCGCCAGTTCACCGCCATTTCCCGCCGGACGCGGATGGACCAGACATGTTTCGGTAAAAGTGGACGCTTCTGTTCAATGATGCGCCCCCTGTTCCCAGGGGCGCGCGCGAGGCGAAGGTCAGGCCATGGAAATGAAGATCCGCAATTCCTGCCGCGACGGCAACGCGAGGTCGGCTTCTTCAACTGCAGCACGCTCCGCTACTTCCTGTGAGTGCGAGCCCAAGGCTAAGTCAGGGCAAATGCGGTCGCCCCCGCAAGCGCGGCTGTCCCAATGGCGATGAAGAGAAAACGGTTGGGTCCTGACATGGTGACCACCATAAGAAGCGTGAGAACCAGCATAGCGACAAGGTTCATCAGGCCGGTGATGAACATCACAAGCATCAGTGGGCCGCAACAGCGCAGGCAATGTAGACCATAGGCGAGGCCGGTGCGGAAGGATTGGGCAGATGCGTTGGTCTGCGTGCGCGTTTCGGAACGTCGGGCCAGACCGGAAAGATACATCATTGCAACAATCAGCAGGATCGATGCACTCAAGCCGTCATGCTGCAATACGAGGTGGGCGCTGAGTACCCCTTCGCGCTGTAGAATCCATTGCGCAGCCACACCCAACGCGCAGAACGGCAGCCAGGCGATGACGTAGCCTGTCAGCCCCGCAGTCGTTGCACCCGGCGGTAGCGGGACCCCAGAGGTGCTCCGACCCAGCGGCAACAGAACCGGAAGCATCATTGCCAGGATCATGCCCAGCCACATCGCGGAGGATTTCAGTACGTCCGCTACGCCCCATACCCCGGTTTGGCTGGCGCAGAACGACAGCGAACTCTCGAACGCGAATGGATCGCCGAACACATAGGCCTTCACGTAGGCGAAGATCTGCATGCCGGGACCGGCTTCGGCGAGTGATCCGGGTGTGTCCATCGTCAGCACCTGTGCCAGCGCGAAGGTCCAGCCAAGCACGATCAGCCCGAAGAGCAGTGCAAAAGCGCCCCACCCGCCGTGCGCCCTGGTGCCGCTTTCAGGCCATGAACTCATTGCCTGCGTGCTCGCGCCAGTTGCCCAATGGCAGCCGCGCTGGAAAAGGGGTTTACGTAAAGCTTGTCGTGACTTTCGACGCCGACGTCGAAGACGCAATCCTCGTTCGGGCGTGCAACGCAGAGCAAGACATAACCTTCCTCGGACTGACGCTTGTTCAGTGCTGTCCCTTTCGGTTGGCGGACCGAGCCCGAAATCAACCGGGCCGCACATGTGATGCAGCCGCCGTACCTGCAGGCAATCGGCAGGACATGGCCCGCAGCCTCGACCACATCGATGACGGGTTCGTCCTCGCCGACCTTGAAAGACACCCCGCCGCGATTTCGAAGTGTAACTGTGTGATGGCGCATTTCACCTTCTCCCAAACAAGGCCCGGCCCCAAAGGGCCGGGTAAGATAAGGAAGATCGGTCAGACCCAGATATCGGACGAACAATCGCCGCCGGGATAGCGGGTTTCATGCGCCCGCGCGGGCCCATGTGGCTCCTCGCTGAAATCGATGAGGAAGTTGTCACGGATATTCATGCCGCCGTTTTCGTTATCGCAGTCGACGATCAGCATGATGCCGCCCTTGTCCTTCATCGACGGGTAGAACTGGTTATCCCAGGTCGAGAAGAGCGATGTCGTGACATAGAGCCGCTTGCCGTCCAGCGACAGCTGGATCATCTGCGGCGCGCCATCGACGGTCCGGCCGTTCACCTCTGGCGCCTTGCCCAGAAGTCCGCCGATCCAGACCTGACCAGTCAGTTTGGGATTCGCTGGGTCAGAGATGTCGTATTGACGCAGATCCCCGTGCAGCCAGTTCGAGAAGTAGAGGTATTTGTCGTCCATCGACACCAGGATATCGGTGATCAGGCTCGGCATCGGAACGGGGAAGCCTTCGACATCCACGGGTGGCACGTCGATGATCTTGTTGACCTCAATCTTGCCGTTGTCCTTGTGGTAATGAAAGATGTTCGATGCCAGGGCCGCCCCGACAAAACCATGCGTGCTGTCGGGATCGTGGTGAAACCGGGCCTCCAGCGGGATCATCCCTTCTTCCCCCAGGTCGATGGACTGTTCCACCTTGCGGTTCTTGAAATCCCAGAAATGGATATGCTGGCCGTATTTGCCCCGAGCCACATCTTCGAGGTCAAAACCCGGCATGAAGGTGTTGGGAGAGGCCCATTCGGTCGAGATCATCATGTTGTGGCGCGGCTGATACCAGAAATCGTAGTTGTATTTCATGTCGCCAAGGTCATTTTCCCAGCGCCCGATGATGTTGAAATCCTTGTCCAGATGCAGGAACCCTCCGGGCCCGTTGCCATCGGCATCGCCCAGCATCGACACGATGATGTCGGCACCGAGACAATGCACGGTGTGCGGGGCAGACAGGTTGGTCTTGGCCTTGATCTCCTCCCCGTCGATAGTCTTGAACAGCGTCGGCTTGCGCGGATCGGTGGCGGTATCAACGATATAGAAATTGGTGGTGCGCACGCCCGGAATGATCAGGTACTTGCGCTCCATGCTTCCGTCAGTGTTGCACGAGGAACAGGCGTTCCAGCCCATGTGGTGCAACTCGTCTCCGACGACCGGCATCTCTGTCCGGTGGATCACCTTGCCGTAGGTCGGGCTTTCCTCGTCAACATCTATGGTGGCCAGGTAATCTGGTTTCTCTATTCCGGTCCCGGTATAGATGCAGATCGTATAGACAACCTTTTCACGCGGCGCCTTGATCGCCTCTTGCGGCGACGCATAGCCTGGACCTGCGCAGCAGCCCCCATTTTTCTCCGTCATGTCATTCCTCCTCTAATGTTGACGTAGTGATTTCGCTTCGTCCTGTCGCGCTGATCTTGGCTGCGTCTTGTTGCAGTTCCTCCCAATCTCTTTGCGGCAGGCCTCCCTGAAGTGGCACACCGGACCGACTGCGCCGACACTGAACGATGCGCCGATATGGCCGATCAAAATCGCCGCCGCCAAGCTGGACGTACTTATGTAATCGTCATGATCGCATTTGCCTTGGCGCTGTTCGGCGATCGGTTCGGATTCGGTTTTGAGGCACGCCTTCGCAAGCTCCGTGTTTCCGCTGAGAATCTCCTCCCTAATGTATTCCTCGGCAAACGTGGCAACGTCCTGCGATGTCCGGGGCGTCGATCAGCCGATGTTTCACCAGCGAATGCAGCAAGCCGGTTGCTTTCCGAACCTCTGCTGCGGTCAGCCCATGGCCGGGAATGCCAGCTATTTTCATAACTTCGGTGAGGCGATTCAGGGGCACAGGAAGTCTCACAATTCGTTAATATGTCTCGGATGATGGACCCCACTTGGCTTTGACGCAAGGAAAATCTGGAGCGGCGCCTGTTCTCTGCGATGGCCCAACCGCTCAAGATCAAGGTCCTCATTGCCTTGATCGAGACACAAGCCTTTACGGGGCTTGCTGGCGAAGACCAGGCGCATTTCGGCGACAGCTCTATCCGCCAACTGCCTAGACGAATGCGGTGTAAGCTCGGCGACAGTGTTCTGTACTGTCGGAGCCAACGGAAGGTGTTCAATCTGCTAAACCCGTGCCAATCTGACGTTTTACGATCAGCCTACCGGGAACAGGCTTGATTGCAGCACTGTCGGGCCACGATTTTTGCACGACACGATTCCGTCGGGAAGCCGGATGAAGCGGCCGCTTCAACCAGAGGTTACGACCCCTTTGGCCTTGGGCTCAAGCTGAAGCCGAGATCGGCCTGCGGGGCGTGCATGGCAAGCTGCACGGTCGCGTAAAATTCGGGTCTGATCGCAAGTCATATAGCCCCCCGACTGAACACGCCTAGATTGGACCCTGCGCGTATCTTCCTCCGTCTTCGCAGTCTGGCCGATGACTCCTCAAACCTCGGCCACATTGCACAGCTGAATCGTCCCGCTGACGCGGCTGGCCAGATCGACAAGGTCGCGCCCGATCCGAACGCGGTTCTCCGGACCAAAGCGCCGGATTGGCCCCACAGCCCCCACGCTGAAGATCGCACCGATATTTCCGATGGAAACAGGCGCCGCCACACTGGCGATTCCAAGGTCGATTTCCTGATCGCAATCGGCGAAGCCACGCTCCACGATACGTAAGAAATCGGCGCGTAGATCGGCTTCTGTGATCTTGGTATGTTCTGTATAGGCTTTCAGGCTGCCTTTGATGATGCTGTCCTGAAATTCCGGCTCGGCAAAAGCAGCGATGGCCTTTGAGCAGGAACAGGCATGCATCGGGCGCACGCCCAGCCCAGGATGGACGTAAGCACGCGCAGGATCGTCTGGGGTTTCGACATGAATGATTTCGACAAGGCTATTGCGAAACCGCGCCAGGAAAACGGTTTCGTTGAACCGAACCGCCGCGGCCTTGAGAATGGGGGCCGCAGCCCTGCGAACATCCACGTCGGATTTTCCAAGCAGTGCGATTCGGATCAGTCGCTCACCAATCACTACACGCCCATCACCAGAGGGTGCTTCGACCAGACCCTGATCTTGCAACGTCTGAACCAACCTGTAGCAGGTCGGCTTGGGCAGGCCAGTCGCCTTCTGAATCTCGGTTGCCGAAACAGGCCGCCCAGCGACGGCAATGATTTCCAGGATTGTTATCAGGCGGTCCAGATGCATGTTGACTGAATCTTTCCAGTTTGCGAGACTTTTTCTTGAATTATGATATCACACAAAGGAAGCGCAAGGGAAACCGGGAGGACGACAGGATGCGAACACGCGCCGCCGTGGCCCTTGAGGCCGGAAAACCGCTGGAGGTGATGG
>REDZ01000155.1 GCA_007695345.1 Paracoccaceae bacterium
CACGCCGGGGGTGTTGGACACCAGAACCCCGCGCTGGCGGGCCGATTGCACATCGATATGGTCCACGCCCGCGCCGTAATTCGCGATCAGTTTCAGCCGTGGCCCGGCCTGCGCCAGCAGGCTCGCGTCGATCTCGTCGGTGATGGTGGGCACAATCACATCGGCATTGCGCATCGCCTCGGCCAGGTCCTCGCGGGTCATGGGGGCGTCACTGTCGCGCAGGCTGACATCGAACAATTCCTTCAGCCGCGTCTCGACCACATCGGGCAGGCGTCGCGTCACGACAACACTCAGGCGGGAATTGGGCATGGGCGCGTCTCACCTTCTTGCAATTCTGTTGCGTTGAGGCAAACTGCCAGCCTGCGCCCCGATCTACAAGCGCGAACTCGCGCAAAGCCGGGGCGAGCAGTCAGGCAGACAGGGATTCCGGGCAGAACCGGGACGGGCAGACAGATGAAATTCAGGGTTTTACTGGGCGCCGCGCTGATGGCGCTGGTTGCGACGGGGCCGGTGGTCGCGCAGGCGGCAGAGCGCGGGCCTGTCACCAACCTGCCGCTGCCGCGCTATGTCTCGCTCAAGGCGAATGAGGGGAATGCGCGGCGCGGCCCGGACCAGTCGCACCGGATCGACTGGGTCTATACGCGGCGCGACATTCCGCTGCGTGTAACGGCCGAGTTCGAGCATTGGCGCCGCGTCGAGGATATCGACGGCAAGGGCGGCTGGATGCATTACGCGCTTCTGTCGGGCGTGCGGACCGTGCTGGTGCAATCGGATATGGTGCAGTTGCACCAGCGCGCCGACCGCCTCAGCCCGCCCACGGCGCTCCTGGAACTGGGCGTGGTGGCGCGGGTGCGCGAATGCGGGCCGGAATGGTGCCGCCTGGATGTCGAGGGCGCGCGCGGCTGGGCCGAAAAGCGCCATCTCTGGGGGGTGGAGCCCGAGGACGTGTTCGACTGACGCCCGCCCCCTATTCGATATCGTAAGGCAGGAGCGCGCGGTGGTCGTGATCCACGCGCAGGCGGCGTTCCAGCGGGGGCACCGCGCGCTGGTGGCAATTGTCGCGCTCGCAGATGCGGCAGGAAATGCCGATGGGTTCAAACCCCGAGGCCGGGGCCGTGTCCATGCCGTCGGCATAGACCAGCGCGCCCGCATGATCGATCTCGCACCCCAGCCCGATGGCGTAACGCCGTACCGGTGCGTGAAACGCACCGCCCGCCTTGGTGACCGCAAGCGCAAGGCAGAAATAGCGCATCCCGTCGGGCGTTTCGGCCAGTTGGCGCAGAAACCGGCCCGGTGTTTCAAATGCGCGGTGCACATTCCAAAGCGGGCAGGCGCCCCCGAAGCGCGCGAATTGCAGCCGCGTGGCCGAATGGCGCTTGGTGATCGTGCCCGCCTGATCCACGCGCACGAAAAAGAACGGCACGCCCTTGGCGCCCGGACGCTGCAGGGTGGACAGCCTGTGCGCCACCTGCTCGATCGAGGCGCCGAACTGATCTGACAGCGCTTCCAGATCGTGGCGCGTGCGCTCTGCCGCTTCCAGAAACCGGCGATAGGGCATCTGGGCCGCGCCTGCGAAATAATTGGCCAGCCCGATCTTGGCGATGGCGCGCGCTTCATCCGACTGAAACCGCGCCAGATCGAGCGTCGCGTCCAGCAGGTCATTCTGGGTCAGCAGTGCCACCTGATGCAAAAGCTGAAACACCTGCGTCGCGCGCGCGGCCCGCGCCGAGATCTGCACGATGCCGCTGTCCCGGTCGAACTGGCGCAATCCGCCCGTGCTGAACCGCACCGACACACCACGCCGCGCCAGGGCTTCGGTCGCATGGGTCATCGGGTCGCGGGCGCTGGCGGCGAAATGCTCGGCGGCGCGGTCCACGGCATCAAGATAGTTGTCGCAGTAATGGAAGAAATCGCGCACCTCTTCCCAGGGGCTCAGGCGCAGGGTGGTATCCTCGCGCCCCAGCGCCTCATCCAGCGAGGCAAGCTGCTCCTGTGCCTGCCGGTAAGCGCGGTGCATTTCCAGGAACGCACGCGCAAAGCCCGGCGCATTCGTGCCCACCAGCCGCAGATCGGGCAGGGCCGGGGCGTTGCTGCCGAATAGCGGGTCGGCAAAGGCCTCGCGCAGGTCCGAGACCAGCCGCTCGCTGTCCCCGGATGAGAGTTCGGTCACATCCATCCCGAATTCGCGCGCAAGCGCCAGCACCACCGTGGTCGAGAGCGGGCGGTTATTGTTCTCCATCTGGTTCAGATAGGGCAGCGACACGCCAAGCTTTGCGGCGAACTCCTTTTGTGTCAGGCCAAGCTGGGTGCGGGTTTCGCGCAGCTTGGCCCCGGCATACAGCTTTTGCGGGGGCATCAGGATATCCCGGTTCTGCTAATTTTCAACGCCAGCTTTGCAAAGCCGCGAAGTGCGGGTCAAGCCGAAAGCTGCTTTTCGCGCTGCATGACGTAGAAGAGCGGCAGCAGTGACAGGCCCGTGGTGGCAAACAACAGCCAGATCAGCGGCATGCCGCCACTGCCCTCATTCAGCAGCGCACCGGCAAGTGCCGACAGCCCCGCGCCGCCACCGATCAGGATGGCGCCACCAATGCCGCTCGCTGTGCCCGCAAGATGCGGGCGCACCGACATCATCCCCGATGTGGCCGAGGGCAGCAGCATCCCGTTGCCCAACCCCGTGAACACAAAGCAGCCGAAGAACATCAGCGCGGTCAGCCCGAAGCTGAGTGCCAGCGCCAGAAGCAGGACCATGCCGCCGAACCCGATCAGGCAGCCGATCAGGATCATCCGGTTGATGCCCACGCGCGCCGAATAGCGCCCCGCCAGAAAATTGCCTGCCGCATAGCCCAGCGCCGGTGCGCCGAAAAAGAGGCCAAGCATCGCCGGTGACAGCCCGAGCACCTGCGATCCGACAAAAGGCGCACCGCCCAGATAGGCAAAAAACGCCCCCGAGGCGAGCATCGCCGTGATGCAATAGCCCCAGAATCGGCGCGCACGCATCAGTTCGGGCACTTCGGCAAAGACGGCGCGGATCGATCCGCCGCGGTCCAGTTTCGTCTCGCCCATATCGCGCCATGTCAGCGCGAAAACGCCGATTCCGGCCAACAGCATCAATCCAAAGGCCCCGCGCCAGCCAAACATCTCATCCAGCAGCCCGCCGATGGCGGGTGCGATCATCGGGACCAGCGCCATGCCCATTGTGACATAACCGATGCGCGATGCGGCCTCTGCCTCGCCCATCACATCGCGGATCGAGGCGCGCGACAGCACGATCCCGGCGACCACACTGGCCTGCAGCATCCGGAACATCAGGAACACGAAAGCCGTTGTGGCCAGCAACGTGCCGATCGTTGCCAGGATGAAAATGCCCAGCGCCACCAGCATCACCGGCCTGCGCCCGAACCGGTCCGAAATCGCGCCCACGAACAGTTGCAGCACGGCATTGACCGCCAGATAAAGCGACACGGACAACTGCATCACGGCATAATCCGTGCCGAAATATTCCGTCATCGACGGCAGCGAGGGCAGGAACACATTCATCGCCAGCGCCGCGATAGAGGCCAGCGCCACAAGTGTCACCACATGCGGGGGTGTGGTGGCATCCATCAAACGGGCGGGGGCGGCGGCTGCACTGTTCATGCGCGGCGCACCGGGCAGGGCAGGGCAGGGGGGGATGTGACAGACATGAACGACTCGGGGAGGGGCGGTAAAGTGAACATGTGCAGCAAATAGGGTTTTGGGCGGAAACGCAAGGCCTTGCTTGGTTTGCAAATTAGCTGCGAAATCTGTAGCGCTATTTGCAAATTTTCCCGATTTTTCTTTTCCCACCCTGCATGCATCAGTATTGTCACGCCAAACCGGACCGGCAATGTCGGATCAGCCAGCAGGGGTGCGCGCATGAAGGATATCCTGAACCAACTCGACTCCCGGCGCGGGGCCGCGCGGCTGGGCGGCGGGCAGCGCCGGATCGACGCGCAGCACTCCAAGGGCAAGCTGACCGCGCGCGAGCGGCTGGAGTTGTTGCTGGATGAGGGCAGTTTCGAGGAATTCGACATGTTCGTGGCCCATCGCTGCACCGATTTCGGGATGCAGGATGACCGCCCCTATGGCGATGGGGTGGTGACGGGCTGGGGCACGATCAATGGCCGTCAGGTCTATGTCTTCAGTCAGGATTTCACGGTCATGGGGGGCTCGGTTTCCGAAACCCACGGGCAGAAGATCTGCAAGATCATGGATATGGCGATGCAGAATGGTGCGCCGGTGATCGGGCTGAACGATTCGGGCGGCGCGCGGATTCAGGAAGGGGTGGCCAGCCTGGCCGCCTATGGCGAGGTGTTCCAGCGCAATATCATGGCCTCGGGCGTGGTGCCGCAGATCAGTGTCATCATGGGCCCCTGTGCAGGCGGCGCAGTCTATTCGCCCGCGATGACCGATTTCATCTTCATGGTGAAGGATTCGAGCTACATGTTCGTCACCGGACCCGATGTGGTGAAAACCGTCACGAATGAGGTCGTGACCGCCGAGGAGCTGGGCGGCGCCGTCACGCATACGCGCAAATCCTCGGTCGCGGATGCCGCATTCGAGAATGATGTCGAGGCGCTGATCGAAGTGCGCAGACTGGTGGATTTCCTGCCGCTGTCCAATCGCGAAAAGCCGCCCGTGCGCCCGTTTTTCGACGACCCGGCGCGGCTGGAACCCAGTCTTGACACATTGGTGCCGGACAATCCCAACACCCCCTATGACATGAAGGAATTGATCCTGAAACTGGCCGATGAGGGGGATTTCTACGAAATTCAGGCCGAGTTCGCCAAGAATATCATCACCGGCTTTATCCGGCTGGAAGGGCGCAGCGTGGGGGTCGTGGCCAATCAGCCGATGGTGCTGGCGGGCTGTCTGGATATCGACAGCGCCCGCAAGGCCGCGCGCTTCGTGCGATTCTGCGATGCGTTCGAAATTCCGATCCTGACACTCGTGGATGTGCCCGGATTCCTGCCCGGCACAGGCCAGGAATACAGCGGCATCATCAAGCATGGCGCAAAGCTGCTTTATGCCTATGGCGAGGCGACCGTGCCGAAAGTGACCGTCATCACCCGCAAGGCCTATGGAGGGGCCTATGTGGTCATGGCCTCCAAGCACCTGCAGGGGGATTTCAACTATGCATGGCCCACCTCGGAAGTGGCGGTGATGGGGGCCAAGGGCGCGACCGAAATCCTCTATCGCTCCGAACTGGGCGATTCTGACAAGATTGCCGCGCGGACAAAGGATTACGAGGACCGTTTCGCCAATCCCTTTGTGGCTGCCGAAAAGGGATTCATCGATGAGGTGATAATGCCCCAATCCACCCGCAGGCGGGTCGCGCGGGCCTTTGCGTCACTGCGCAGAAAGAAGCAGACCAACCCGTGGAAGAAGCACGACAATATTCCGCTGTAAGGGGGCGTTCATGCAGCTCTTGAGTGCTGTGAGTATCGGGGTGCTCGCTGCCGGGGCAGGGCAGGCTGACACGCTTGCGCTGCCATCGGGCGCGCAGGCCGCACCGCTGCCCGTGGTCTGGGACGAGGATATGTCGGTCCTGCGCCTGCGCTATGTCGTGCCACATCTGGCCGAGGGTGGTGACAGCTACGCCGAGGGCGAGGATGTGCTGGATGACATGCTGTGGCTGTGTGACACACAGGCGTTCGAGTTGCTGGGCACCGACAGGCCGCCGCAGGATCAGGGCTGGACCGGCGCTGTGATCACGCTGATGGATCGCGAAGTCGAATTCGGTGTGGTCGATCAGGAGGCGCTGCAGCTTTTCGAATGGTTCAGCTTTGCCGATGGCACGTGCGCGGTTGATCTGGATGACTGGGATGCCTAGGCCGATGCGCGCATGTGCCCATGATGCAAGTGCGCCACAACTGCTGGCGACGCGCAGATTTTCGTGGTCACAAAATTGTAAAAGCGATATACTGCGCCAGTATGCGTCAATCCTGGTGCATGCGAACCATAACCAATGGGCGTGGACTATAAAAACACCGCGTCCCAGTTGTACGAGCAGGAGAATACAATGGCGAAACTCGCACTCGTTGCGGCGTTTTTGGTGTCGTTCATCCCGGCAACCTGCGCCCGCCAGGCCCCCGAACCCGAACCGACAATTCAGCCTGCACCCCAGGCCATCTATGTCGAGCCGCGGGCAACCAAAGGCAAGTACTAAGGTCTTCCCGGGGCAAGGCCCAGGCCTTGCCCCACCCGTCCGCGGCAGGTTTTCAATCCGAAAGCCTGTTTGCGTGGCTGCCCCGCAGGCGGGGCGCCGCCGATTCGTCCATGTGCCCATTCTGTTGTGGCCATGGCGGTCATCCTCCGTTACGCTCCGGAACTGGCGCGAGGGTTTTCTTCGCGCGATCCGCCTGTCGGGGTTGGTCATTGCATCTGCCCCGGCGTTGAATCGCAACAGGAGAGATGAATGTCGAAATACACGATTGTCGCCGCTTTCGGAGCCGCGCTCGTTCTCTCGGCCTGCGCCCGTCAGGCGCCAGAGCCAGAGCCCCAGCCCATGCCTGAACCGCCCCCCATTGTGGAAGATCACAGCCCGGGCAAGGGCGGTATGTGATCTGACAGCGGGTCCGGCCCCGGGGCCGGGCCCGCACAGGGGCAGCGCCGGTCGCCTGCATGGGGGGCTGTCATGCTGAAACACCGTGGTTTTCCCGGACGACTGCCCAGCAGCGATTTCCAGTTCACGATCCGACGCGCCAATCCCAAGGGGGCCACGCCGCTGGCCGCCCGCAAGCGCTATGCCGACCGCAAGCATGTGGACCGCCGCGCGGATGAGGCGTTTCTGGGCGCGCTGATCGCCCATTTCGGCGATGAACCGTTCGAGCGCGGCAATCTCGATGCGGGCCGCCTGTCCTGGCTACTGGGGCGCGAGGTCGTGCCCGCCGAGGACCCCTTCGATCCCACCAGCTACGACGCGATGCTGCGCGTGGACATGCGCGCGGCGCAAGCGTCCTTTCCGCAGCTTTTCGACGGGTCATCCGAATTCGCTTTCGACATATCCGAGGGCTGACAGCCCCCATACACGCCAAGGAGCGCCCATGTTCTCGAAGATCCTGATTGCCAATCGTGGCGAGATCGCCTGCCGCGTCATCAAATCGGCCCGCGCGATGGGCATCAGGACCGTGGCCGTCTATTCCGATGCGGATGCCCATGCGTTGCATGTCCGCATGGCCGATGAGGCGGTCCATATCGGCCCGCCCCCTGCGAACCAGTCCTATATCGTGATCGAGCGTATCATGGACGCCATCCGCCAGACCGGCGCAGAGGCCGTGCATCCCGGCTATGGCTTTCTGTCCGAGAACCGCAAATTCGCCGAAGCGCTGGCCGCCGAGGGCGTGGCCTTCATCGGCCCGCCCGCCTCGGCCATCGAGGCGATGGGCGACAAGATCACGTCGAAGAAACTGGCGGCCGAGGCCGGGGTCAGCACTGTGCCCGGCTATATGGGCCTGATCGCCGATGCCGAAGAGGCCGTGAAGATCAGCACCGAGATCGGCTATCCCGTGATGATCAAGGCCAGCGCCGGGGGCGGCGGCAAGGGGATGCGGATCGCCTGGAATGATGACGAGGCGCGCGAGGGATTTCAGTCATCGAAGAACGAAGCGGCCAGCAGTTTCGGCGATGACCGCATCTTCATCGAGAAATTCGTGACCCAGCCCCGCCATATCGAGATTCAGGTTCTGGCGGATGGTCATGGCAATTGCGTTTATCTGCATGAACGCGAATGCTCGATCCAGCGCCGCAATCAGAAAGTGATCGAGGAAGCGCCCTCGCCCTTCCTCGACGCGGACACCCGCAAGGCGATGGGCGAACAGGCCGTGGCGCTCGCGCAGGCGGTGGGGTACACATCGGCTGGCACGGTCGAATTCATCGTTGATGGTGACCGCAATTTCTACTTTCTTGAAATGAACACGCGGCTGCAGGTCGAACATCCGGTGACCGAGTTGATCACCGGCGTCGATCTGGTCGAACAGATGATCCGCGTGGCGGCAGGCGAGAAACTGCCCTTTGCGCAAGGCGACCTGGCCATCAATGGCTGGGCCATCGAGAGCCGCATCTATGCCGAGGACCCCTATCGCAATTTCCTGCCCTCCATCGGGCGGCTGACCCGCTATCGCCCGCCCGCCGAATTTGCCGAACCCGCGCGCGCGCTGCGCAATGATACCGGCGTATTCGAGGGGGGCGAGATCAGCATGTATTACGACCCGATGATCGCCAAGCTCTGCACCTGGGCCCCCACCCGCGCGCAGGCTATCGAGGAAATGCGCCTCGCGCTGGATGCGTTCGAGCTTGAGGGGATCGGCCATAACCTGCCTTTCCTGTCCGCGGTGATGGACCATCCACGCTTTGCCTCGGGCGAGATCACGACCGCCTTCATCGCCGAGGAATATCCTGATGGCTTTGTCGGCACGGATTTGCCGCAGGACCTGTTGACCCGCGTTGCCGCCTGCGCCTGCGCCATGAACCGCATGGCCGAAATCCGGCGCGCGCGTATCTCGGGGCGGATGGATAATCACGAACGTATCGTGGGCAGTGACTGGGTGATCCGGATCGCGGGCGACAGCATCCCCGCCACGATCCAGGCCGATCGCGAGGGCGCCAGCGTCACCATCGGCGCGGATACCTTCCGCATCACCTCGGACTGGCTGCCGGGCCAGCCGCTGGCGCGCCTGATGGTCGATGATCAGGCACTGGTGATGAAGGTCGCGCGCCTCTCGGGCGGCTACCGCCTGCGGCTGCGCGGCGCGGACCTCAAGGTGCATGTCTTCTCGCCGCGCCAGGCAGAACTCGCCGCCAACATGATCGAGAAACAGCCGCCCGACACGTCGAAACTGCTCTTGTGCCCGATGCCCGGCATGGTCGTCTCCATCGCCGTGTCCGAGGGCGATGAGGTTCATGAAGGCCAGCCCCTTGCGACAATCGAGGCGATGAAGATGGAAAACATCCTGCGCGCAGACCGCAAGGGCCGCGTGGCCAGGATCAATGCCGCCCCCGGTGCCTCGCTCGCGGTCGATGATGTCATCATGGAGTTCGAGGGATGAAACGCACGCCCCTGCGGCTCTTCCTGATCTATTTCGCCTGTTTCGGGGCCGGGCTGGTTCTCGCCTGGATCATCCTCGGGCAGGTGACCGAGGGTGTGCGCGCGGGCAATCATGTCCTGCTGCTTCTGCCCCCGCTGGGCGGCATGATGCTGTTTCACGGGCTTTTCCCGCTGATCAGCCGTCTGCGGCTGGGGCTGGAATTCCTGGCCGTGGGGGGCGGGCTGCTCTTTGGTCTGGGCGCGGTGATGGCCGGGGCCGTCTGGCTGGGCCTGCTGGATCCGGGCACCGCCCTGGTGTTCTGGCTTGCGGGGACATTCGGGCCGGGCTGGTGGTTCATGCTCTCATGGGCAGAAAAACACGGCTATTTCCAATGATGCTTTCATCTTTGTCCAAATATCCGCGGGGGAGGGCTGCCTGCAGGGCAGACCGGGGGCGGCAGCCCCCTGACCAAGAAAACCTGGCCGCAGGCCGCATTCAGAAAACGGCTGTTCAGCGCCCCGAAGGCGAACGGTCCAGCACTTCCTGCCGCCGCGTCGGGAAACGGTCGATCACGGCCATCAATTCGCGGCCCGAGCGCACGGCCGGGCGCCGCGCCTTGACCTCGCCATCCTTGTCGATGATCGCGGTCATGAACCCGCGCGGGCGCATCACCTGCCGCAACGGGCTGCTGTCATCGGGATTGGCGTCGAAGATCACCACGGCATCGCGCGCGACAAATTCGCTCTCGCGGTCGCGCAGCGCATCAAGCTGGCGGTTGAACTGCGGATCATCCGGCGTGTCGGCCATCACCACGATGATCCGCTCGGTCCAGATGAAATCGCGCACATCGACCTCGCGCGCATCCAGAAATTGCAGCGCGTTCGGATCGCGCTCGGCCTCGGCCTCGATCTCGTCAAGCGTTGCCTCATCGCCATCTGTCTCGATATCGTCCGGCAGCACCTCTTCGACGTCCTGCGTGTCGGCAGGCATCTCCTCGGCCTCGGTGGCCAGGGATGCTGCTGGAAAAACCAGTGCGAAAACAAGCGCGGTGATCTGTTTCATGTCGCCTCCTGCATGGTTCAGATATAGGCGCAAAGCTGCGGAAAACA
The DNA here is from genome assembly GCA_007695345.1 of Paracoccaceae bacterium. Lineage (GTDB taxonomy): Bacteria > Pseudomonadota > Alphaproteobacteria > Rhodobacterales > Rhodobacteraceae > Roseinatronobacter. The sequence goes on from REDZ01000155.1 coordinate 10,154, forward strand.
CCAGAGCATGCGGAAATTTCCGCGCCTCCCCCTACAGAAAGGATGCCCCATGAGCGATGCAAGACAGCGTTGGGCGCAGATCGCCAAGGCAGAGCTGAAATCCCGACCCCTGGACAGCCTGACATGGCACACGCTGGAAGGGATCGATGTTGCGCCGCTGTATACGCAGGACGATACGGCCGATCTGCCACATCTGGGCAGTGTTCCGGGCGAGCATCCCTATACCCGCGGGGTCAAGGCTACCATGTATGCGGGCCGCCCCTGGACCATCCGGCAATATGCGGGCTTTTCCACGGCCGAGGAATCGAATGCCTTTTACCGCCGCGCGCTTGCGGCCGGGCAGCAGGGCGTGTCGGTGGCCTTCGATCTGGCCACCCATCGCGGCTATGACAGCGATCATCCGCGCGTCACCGGCGATGTCGGCAAGGCCGGTGTGGCCATCGACTCGGTCGAGGACATGAAAATCCTCTTTGATGGTATCCCGCTGGAACAGGTCAGCGTGTCCATGACCATGAATGGCGCGGTCATCCCGATTCTGGCGAATTTCATCGTTACGGGCGAAGAACAGGGTGTGGACCGGGCCAAGCTGTCGGGCACGATCCAGAATGACATTCTCAAGGAATTCATGGTCCGCAACACCTATATCTACCCGCCCGAAGCCTCGATGCGGATCATCGCGGATATCATCGAGTTCACGAGCGCCGAGATGCCGCGTTTCAACTCGATCTCGATTTCCGGCTATCACATGCAGGAAGCGGGCGCGAACCTTGTGCAGGAACTGGCCTTTACGCTGGCCGACGGGCGCGAATATGTGCGCGCCGCGATCCATCGCGGCATGGATGTGGACCGCTTCGCCGGGCGGCTGAGTTTCTTCTTCGCCATCGGCATGAATTTCTTCATGGAAATCGCCAAGCTGCGGGCGGCGCGTCTGCTCTGGTCGCGGGTGATGGAGGAATTCGAGCCCAGGGACCCGAAATCCAGCATGCTGCGCACGCATTGCCAGACCTCGGGCGTCTCCCTGCAGGAACAGGACCCTTACAACAACGTCATCCGCACCGCCTATGAGGCGATGAGCGCCGTGCTGGGCGGCACGCAAAGCCTGCACACCAATGCGCTGGATGAGGCGATTGCACTGCCCACCGATTTCAGCGCCCGGATCGCGCGCAACACCCAGCTTGTGTTGCAGGAAGAAACCGGCGTCACCAATGTCGTCGATCCGCTGGCGGGCAGCTACTATGTCGAGAAACTGACCCATGACATCGCAGAGGCCGCGTGGGCCTTGATGGAAGAGGTCGAGGAAATGGGCGGCATGACCAAGGCTGTTGCCAGCGGCATGCCCAAGCTGCGGATTGAAGAAACCGCCGCCCGCCGTCAGGCCCAGATCGACCGGGGCGACGAGGTGATCGTCGGGGTCAACAAATACCGCAAGGACAAGGAAGACCCGATCGACATTCTGGACATCGACAATGTCAAGGTGCGCGACGGTCAGATCAAGGCGCTGGAACAGATCCGCGCCAGTCGCGATCAGGCCGCCTGCGATGCCGCGCTGGAGGAACTGACCCGCCGCGCAAGCGAAGGGGGCAATCTGTTGGAAGCCGCAATCGAAGCTGCCCGCGCGCGGGCCTCAGTCGGAGAGATCAGCATGGCCATGGAAAAGATTTTTGGCCGCCACCGCGCCGAGGTGAAAACCCTCGCCGGTGTCTATGGGGCCGCCTATGAGGGCGATGACGGGTTCGCTGCCATCCAGGCCGATGTGGAGGCGTTTGCCGAGGCAGAGGGCCGTCGCCCGCGCATGCTGGTCGTCAAGATGGGGCAGGACGGGCATGATCGCGGCGCCAAGGTCATCGCCACCGCCTTTGCCGATATCGGGTTTGATGTCGATGTGGGCCCCCTGTTCCAGACCCCGGCAGAAGCCGCCCAGGATGCCATCGACAATGATGTGCATATCATCGGCATCTCGTCGCAGGCCGCTGGTCACCGCACGCTCGCGCCTGAACTGGTCAAGGAACTGCAGGCGGCAGGGGCGGGGGACATTCTGGTCATCTGCGGCGGCGTGATCCCGCAGCAGGATTACGAATTCCTGTACGATGCCGGGGTCAAGGCGATCTTCGGTCCGGGCACGAATATCCCCGAGGCCGCGCGCCGGATCCTCGATCTGGTGCGGTCCGCGCGGGGGCTGGACGCGGCACAGTAAGGCCCGCGTGCGTCAATGCGCCTCGGCCCAGGTGTCGCCGGTGCCCGCATCGACGACCAGCGGCACATCCAGATGCAGGACAGGGGCTGCGGCCCCTTCCATCACCTCGCGCACGCGGGCGATGGTGGGGTCCACGGCATCTTCATCGACCTCGAACACCAGTTCATCATGCACCTGCAACAGCATCCGTGCGGGCAGATCGGCAATGGCCGCGGGCACGCGGATCATCGCGCGGCGGATGATATCGGCCGCGGTGCCCTGTATGGGGGCGTTGATCGCAGCGCGCCGGGCAAAGCCCGCGGCTGGCCCCTTGGCGTTGATCTCGGGCGTATGGATGCGGCGGCCGAACAGGGTTTCGACCCGCCCTTCCTGTTTCGCATAGGCGATTGTCTCATCCATATAGGCGCGGATGCCGGGGAAGCGTTCGAAATAGGTATCGATGAAGCTCTGCGCCTCGGCGCGCGGAATGCGCAGATTGCGCGCCAGTCCAAAGCCCGAAATTCCGTAGATCACGCCGAAATTGATTGCCTTGGCCTTGCGCCGCACGTCTGATGTCATCTCGTCCAGCGGTACGCCGAACATCTCGGATGCGGTCATCGCATGGATGTCCTGGCCATCGCGGAACGCGGCTTTCAGGCTGTCGATGCCTGCAATATGGGCCAGGATGCGCAGCTCGATCTGGGAATAGTCCAGCGCCACCAGCTTGCGCCCCTGTTCCGCGACAAAGGCCGTGCGGATGCGCCGCCCTTCTTCGGTCCGGATGGGGATGTTCTGCAGGTTCGGATCGGTCGAGGCCAGCCGCCCCGTCACTGCCCCGGTGATGACGTAGGATGTATGCACCCGGCCCGTTTCCGGATGGATATGGGTCTGCAGCGCATCGGTATAGGTGGATTTCAGCTTGGAAAGCTGGCGCCAGTCCAGCACGCGGGCGGGCAGGTCATGCCCTTCAGCGGCCAGATCCTCCAGCACATCGGCGCCCGTGGCATAGGCCCCGGTCTTGCCCTTCTTGCCGCCCTCCAGCGACATGCGCTCGAACAGGATCTCGCCCAGTTGCTTGGGGCTGCCCACATTGAATGTCTCGCCCGCCAGTTCGTGGATCTCGGCCTCCAGCCCCGCCATTTTCTGCGAAAAGGCGTTGGACATGCGCGACAGCACATCGCGGTCCACCTTGATCCCTGTGCGCTCCATCGCCGCCAGAACCGGGACAAGCGGGCGCTCCAGCGTCTCATACACGCGCGTGACCTGCGACTGGTGCAGGCGGGGGCGGAACATCTGCCACAGCCGCAGCGTGATATCGGCATCCTCGGCGGCGTAGCGGGTGGCGTCATCAATCGCGACCCGGTCAAATGTGATCGCGGATTTGCCGCTGCCCAGCAGCGTCTTGATCGCGATGGGCTGGTGGTTCAGATAGCGATCCGACAGCGCGTCCATCCCGTGTCCATGCAGTCCGCCATTCAGCGCATAGGACATCAGCATCGTGTCATCGATGGGCTGCACATCGATCCCCAGACCCGCAAAGATCTTGGCGTCATATTTCATGTTCTGCCCGATCTTTAGGATCGCCGCATCCTCCAGCACGGGTTTGAGAAGTGCGAGCGCCTCATCCAGCGCGATCTGCCCGTCCAGCAGTTTGGCATCGCCGAACAGCCCGTCATCGCCGCTGGCATGTTGCAGCGGGATATAGGCCGCGCGACCGGGTTCAATGCACAGCGAAATGCCCACCAGTTCTGCGCGCATCTCATCGAGCGAGGTTGTTTCGGTATCGATGGCGACATGCCCACGCTCGGCAATCCCCGCGATCCAGTCGCGCAATGTGTCGGTGTCGCGGATGCAGACATAGGCGGCATCGGCGAAATCGGGGGCATCGGGGGGCGTGTCGGCGCTGGCCTCGGGCGCGGGGTCGGGCAGGGCGGGTGGGGTGGTGTCGAAATGCTCGGCCACGCGGCGGGTCAGGGTGCGGAATTCCATCGCGTTCAGGAAGTCCAGCAGCGCGGCCGGGTCGGGGTCGCGCACTTCCAGATCGTCCAGCCCGAATTCCAGCGGCATGGACGTGTCCAGCGCCACCAGACGTTTTGAAATGCGGATCAGATCGGCATTGTCGATCAGGCTGGCGCGGCGCTTGGGTTGCTTGATCTCCCCGGCCCGCGCCAGAAGCGTTTCCAGATCACCGAATTCATTGATCAGAAGGGCTGCGGTCTTGATCCCGATGCCCGGTGCGCCCGGCACATTATCGACCGAATCGCCGGCCAGTGCCTGCACATCCACAACGCGGTCGGGGCCGACGCCGAATTTCTCCTCGACCTCCTCGACACCGATGCGCTTGTTCTTCATCGCGTCCAGCATCTCGACCCCATGGCCCACAAGCTGCATCAGATCCTTGTCGGAGGAAATGATCGTGACACGCCCGCCGGCCTCTCGCGCCTGCCGGGCCAGGGTGGCGATGATGTCATCGGCCTCATAGCCCTCGATCTCTTCGCAGGCGATATTGAAGGCCCGCGTCGCATCGCGGGTCAGCGGGATCTGGGGGCGCAGGTCCTCGGGCATGTCGGGCCGATGGCCCTTGTAATCGGGGTAGACGTCATTGCGGAAGGTATGGCTGCCCTTGTCGAAGATCACCGCCGCATGGGTGGGCGCGTCGGCGCTGGCATTGTTCTCGCCCAGATAGCGCCACAGCATGTTGCAAAACCCCGCCACGGCGCCCACGGGCAGCCCGTCGGATTTGCGCGACAGGGGGGGCAACGCGTGATAGGCCCGGAAAATATAGGCCGATCCGTCGATCAGATGCAGATGGCTGCCCTTGCCGAATGTCATATGTGCCCCCGTCCAGTGTGCCGGGCAGATACTAGTCATCTGCGCGGCAATGGCCAGATCAGAAGAGAGGCGGGAACGATTGTGCGCCGCCATCCTGGCGCTGACCCTGGATGAGGGAAGGCAATTGCAGGTCAGCCCGCCCCCTTCACCAACTGTCGCAGGGAACAGGCCAGCGCATGATCATGCGGCCTGCTCGTCGCTCCAGTCCTCATGAACAAAGCGCTTGTCGCAATAGGGGCATTCGACCATGCCGGTGTCGTGACTGATCGACAGCCACACGCGCGGGTGCCCCAGCGCCCCTTCGCCCCCGTCGCAGCACACGCGCATGGCGCTGACGATTTCGGTCTCGGGGGGATCAAAGCTTGTGGGGGCGGTCATGCGTGTGGCCTCTGTCTTGTGGGGTCTGGCGGATCATACAGGATGGCCCGCCGGTCGGGCAAGCGCGAAGGCGTTCATGCCGGGGGCGGGCCATAGGCGTTGGCTTCCGGGTCACCCTTGAGAAAGCCCAGTTCGATCAGCGCCCAGATGCCGACACCCAGTGCGATCACGCCCAGGATCATGCTCAGTGTGCCAGGGACCATCATCATGCCCTCGGACCCCGGCAGGCCCTGCATGGGGCGGTATCCGATGCGGAACGTGTCGATCACGGTCAGCAGCACGCCCGGCGTGAAAAAGATCGCGAGTTTCGGCAGCGGCGGCTGGCCCCGGTCGGCCAGACGCTTGGTCCCCAGCGCCACCGCCGGATAGAGCAGCCCCAGCGTGATCAGCAGCATCAGCAGACGGCCGAAAAAGCCCTCGCCAAAGATGGCACCGACCACGATTCCGAGGACGATTGCCGCAATCACGATGATCAGAATGCCCAGCCAGTACTGGCCCCGGCGAATGCGCCCTTCGAAACTTGTCAGCAATTCGACCATTGTCCCACGCTCCTGCTAGATGATCTTCGTTGCCGCACAGCCTGACCACCCGGCGGCCCCTGCGTCAACCCTGTGTTGGCCCATCGGCTTTTCATTTCCGCGCAAACGCTTATCTGTGGATCGGGCCCGCGCGAGGGGGGGCAGGACAACAGGGGCGGGTGATGACCGGCAATGCGATAGAGATCACGGGGCTGCGCAAGACCTATGCGGGCCAGAAGGGCACGCCGCCCAAGGATGCGCTGAAAGGGGTGGACCTGTCGATCCCGTCGGGCAGCATATTTGGTCTGCTCGGGCCGAATGGGGCGGGTAAATCGACCTTGATCAACATTCTGGCGGGGTTGGTGACCAAAAGCGCCGGTCAGGTGCGGATCTGGGGCTTTGATCAGGATGTGAACCCGCGCCAGTCGCGCGCGGCCATCGGGGTCATGCCGCAGGAGCTGAATATAGACCCGTTCTTCACCCCGCGTGGCGCGCTCGAGGTGCAGGCAGGCCTGTATGGCGTGCCGCGTTCGCAGCGCCGCACCGATGAAATCCTGTCGCTGATCGGACTGTCGGACAAGGCCGATGCCTATGCGCGCACGCTGTCGGGCGGGATGCGGCGGCGCTTGCTGCTGGGCAAGGCGCTGGTCCATGCGCCGCAGGTTCTGGTGCTGGACGAACCGACTGCAGGTGTGGATATCGAGCTGCGTCAGATGCTGTGGGAAAATGTGCGCGCGCTGAATGCGCGCGGCATGACCATCATCCTGACCACGCATTACCTGGAAGAAGCGCAGGAGATGTGCGACGAGATCGCCATCATCGACCATGGCGAAGTGATCGTACGTGACCGGACCGAGACGTTACTGGGCAGGCTGGATGCCAAGACATTGATCCTGCGGCTGGAAGAACCGGTCACGGGCCTGTCGCTGCCCGAAGGTGTCACCGCAGAGGACCGGCCCGGTGGCGTGCTGGCGCTGAGCTACCGGCGCGGCACGGTGACGGCGGGCGCGCTTCTGGCCGCTGTGGTCGAGGCCGGGGGCATCGTTCTGGATGTCACCAGCGAAGAGGCCGATCTGGAAGATGTGTTCCTGTCGCTGACCACGGGCGAGGCCGCCTGAACGCGGCCGCTTGGCCCCTCAGCCGCCTGTCACGAACAGCGTGGCTACGATGTCGACATGCAGCCAGATAGCCAGCGTGCCGATGACAAGGGCACCGAGCGCGGCAAGGCAATCATGGCGCATGTCCCAGACGCCATGGCGCCGGGCAAGGCGCAGTTGCAGCCCGTATGTCGCCACGATGGCAAGGGCCTGCCCGGCCAATGCACCGCCCAGCCCGGCCAGATGGGCGCCGATCATCAGAAACACGGTCTGCGACACGGCACGTGCCGCCTGCAACCAGAAATACCTGCGCGAATCGCCTGCGGCAAGCGCGGCGCGATCATAACTCATACCGACAAGCTGCAGCAGCACGATCACCGACAGCATCACCACGACTGGCCCGGCCATGACATAACGTGCGTCATAGAGGACTGAGACCAGCCACGGCCCTACCAGTGCCAGTACCAGCACGATCGCCATCAGTCCGGCCGTGAACATGTCGCGCAATCGCCGCAATGCCAGAAAATTCTCGCGCGACCGGGCAGGGGGACGGTCCCGGTAGATCGGGATCATCAGCCGCTCCAGGACAGTCATGCCCAGCACTCGCGGAAAACTGCCGATGAAATAGCCGATACTGAAGATGCCAAGGATTTCCAGCGTCAGATAATAGCCGAGGATCAGCCGATCCCCTTGCGAGATGGCAAAGGCGCAGGCCGTGCTCAGAAAGATCCATTTGCCGAAACGGATCAGTTCCCGAGCCGCGCTGCGGTCGATACGCAACTGGTCCACATGCCCCGGCATGAAGATATGCAGCGCCAGGACGCGCAACGCTTCGGTGATGACCATGCCGATGGCCAGCGCCCAGACCGAGCGCGTCAGCACCGCCAGCAGGACCATCACCCCCAGTCCGAGCGCCTGCGCGCTCAGGTTGATGACCGTGACGCGGGCCATGCGCATGTGGCGGCTGGCTGTTTCGAACCGCGTGGGACGAAAACCGCCGACCAGCAGGGCAAGCGCGGCCACAGGCAGCAACTGCATCAACTCGGGCGTGCCATACAGCGCGGCCATCGGAATGGCGAGGGCGCAGGCCGACAGCCACAGCAGCACGCCGCGCATGATCTGGATCGTCCAGGCCGTATTCAGAAAGTCCGGGTCGTCCCCGCGCGGGCTTTGCTGGATGGCGGGCGCGATCCCGATATCGGAAAAGAGTCGCAATCCGATCATGACCGCCGTGATCAGCGCCATGAGGCCGAAAGCTTCGGGAAACAGCAGTCGGGTCAGAACAAGATTGCCGAGCAGCCGGATCGTCTCGGTGCCGACATGCCCCCCGACCGTCCAGACGACACTGCCGCGGATGCGGTCGCGAAAACCGCCGGACCTGCCGGGTGGGGGTCGTGCCGGCCCGGCGCTGCGCGACATGCGCGTCACGGCGTCTGGCCGCAGACCGGCGCCGGGCTGTGGCCGGTCGCCTGCGTCAGCCTGCGCGCAAGGGTCCAGCTTTCGGTCGGGATGCCCGGATCGGCCAGACAGGCACGGATGTCATCGGCAAGCGCGGCATGTATGGCGCGCAGATCGGCCTCTGTCGGGTGGAACTGTGTGCGATTGGCGCGCGCAAGATGCTGGCCCAGCCAGTGCCGCAGCCGACGCGGTGCAACCTGCCGTGCCGCATGGCGCAAGGTCCGGTTGGCCAGGGCGCGCTGCAGACGCGGGCTGCGATAGCTATGCGATTTGTTGCGCATAGTGGCAGCAGGATCTGCCCTGTCAGCGCTGTCCTGCGCGGCCAGAGACAGGCCCAGAAAGCCATATATTCTTGCCCTGATCCTGGACGGGTCACGCAGTTCTGCAAAATCCAGGATGAGCAGATCCTCGCCAAAGGCCGCCTTGTAGGCCGTGACATCGGCATGATACGCACTGCGCCGCCGGTGCCAGAACAGGGGCTGCCAGCCATCGCGGCGCCGCGCCTCTTCGTGCGCAAGCGCCTCTTGCAGCGATTCGCTTTCCAGCAGATCGCGCAGCGTGTGCTGGTATTCCGAGACGATCCGGTCAACCGGATCGCGCAGCAGGCAGATCAGTTTCACGCAATTGTCGCGCGCAAGCGCGACAAGCCGATCACGCGCGGCCGCATTCGACAGGTAATCGGTCGAGGCATCAAGCCACAGGGACCCGCGCGCCGCCCCGGCATAAAGGGCGCGATAGGACGGCAGATCGGTGACCATCGAGGTTTCAAAATCGCGGCTGCCCGGCCCCGACCAGCTGCGCGCGGCAAAATCGGTAAAGAAGCGCGGTTCCTTGATCGCGCCCTGGTGAATGTCAGGATGCTCTGCCAGCATTTGCGCAAGCGTGGTGGTGCCGGCCTTGGGGGCGCCGATGATGAAAAGATGCCTGATATCCTGCATAGCTTTGGTCAAATCCGCTCATGCATCGCGCGCGCGCGATGGCACCTGCCCCTGATCTCGTCCGGCACGATTGCGTGGATCGGCCGCACGTTCAAGTGATTTCCGACTGTATCGTTCTGCGCGCGCGATCAATCCCCTTGTCCAGGGCCCGGCGCACCCTCGCGGTTGCGGATGCTCAGTTGCACGACCCGGTTGCCGTCGCGCGACAGCACAGTGAAGCGGCAGCCGTGGAAGGAAAAGACCTGCCCTTCTTCAGGGATGGTCTGCGCCTCATGGATCACCAGCCCGGCAACGGTCACGGCCTCTTCATCGGGCAGGGACCAGTCCATCGCGCGGTTCAGATCGCGAATGGTCATGGCGCCATCAACCAGCACATCGCCATCTGCGCCGATGGCGATTTCGGGCGCCTGCTGGGTGTCGTATTCATCCTCGATCTCGCCCACGATCTCTTCCAGAATATCCTCCAGCGTGATCAGCCCCTGAAGCGCGCCATATTCATCCACCACAAGCGCGAAATGCCGCCGCAGGCGCAGGAATTCCTGCATCTGTTCGTCCAGTGGCGTGGTGTCGGGGACGAAATAGGGCGTGCGGGCCAGCGCATCCAGGTCCAGATCGCGGATCGCGGCATAATCGCCGCCCGCATTGGTCACCAGCCGGTGCATTTCGCGCACCAGATCGCGCGCATAAAGCACGCCCACGATATTCTCGGGGTCCTCGCGATACATGGGCAGGCGCGAATGGGGTGAATTGATGCTTTTGGCGATGATCTCGGTCACCGGGTCCTCGGCATTCACAGTCTCGACCTGGCTGCGGTGGCGCATGATCTCTTCGACCGTGCGTTCCGACAGATCGAGCGCCCCCAGCAGGCGGTCGCGATGTTCCTTCTCGACCGACCCGCTGGAATGGCCCAGCGCCAGCGTGCCCGCGATTTCCTCATGCACGGACATGATGTTGCGCGCGGGGTCGATATCCACGCCGAACAGCGCCAGCACCCGCCGCACGATGAAGCGCACGATATTGACCACGGGCGAGAAGACCGCCACCACCACGCCCAGCAGACGCGCGACGCGGGTCGCGGCAGTCTCGGGGTTGGAAATGGCATAGGTCTTGGGCAGCACCTCGGCAAAGACCAGCACCAGAAGGGTCATCACCAGCGTGGCCAGCGCCACACCCCCATCGCCGAACAGCCGTGTGAACAGCGCCGTCGCCAGGGACGCGGCAAGAATGTTCACCAGATTGTTGCCCAGCAGGATCGCGCCGATCATGCGCTCGCTGTCCTCGGTCAGGTGCAGCGCGCTTGCGGCGCGGGGATCGCCCTTGTCGGCCTGCGCCTTCAGCTTGCCCCGGCTGGATGCGGTCAGCGCTGTCTCGGACCCTGAAAACAGCCCCGAAATGACCAGAAGCAGCAGAATCGCCCCCGTCGTAACCCAGAACGCCGTATCCAGATATGCGGCGAGATCGCCCATGCTCTCCTGTTCCAATGCCTGATGGCTGATGCCTTTGGCCTGTCTTACGCGCTGCGCCATGCCCCGTCCAGCGCAGGCTTGACCGTGGGCGGGTATTTGGCCATCAGGTGGCGCATGTTTGCATCCCATACGCTTGACCAGATCACCCGCCGCATGGCCTATGTCGAGGCCCGCCTGATGGAAGGTGCGGCCCCGGCGGATATTGCCGATCTGACCCGCGAATATTCCGAACTGAAACCCGTGGTCGCGCAGATCACCGCCTGGCAGGACGCGATCACCCAGGCCGATGAGGCGCGGGCCATGCTGGCCGATCCCGAGATGCGCGCGCTGGCCGAGGAAGAACTTGTCCGGCTGGAGCAGGAGCTGCCCGCGCTGGAACATGCCTTGCGCCTGGCTCTGCTGCCCAGGGACGCCGCCGATGCCCGCCCCGCGCTGATCGAATTGCGCCCCGGCACGGGCGGGGAAGAGGCAAGCCTGTTCGCCGCTGATCTGATGCGCATGTATCAGCGCTACGCCGAGGCGCGGGGCTGGCAGGTCCAGACCGTCAGCCTGTCGGAAACCGAGCTGGGCGGCCTGCGCGAAGCCGTATTGCGCGTTGCGGGTGAAGGGGTGTTCGCGCGGCTGAAATACGAATCCGGTGTGCACCGCGTCCAGCGCGTGCCGGTGACCGAATCGGGCGGGCGCATCCACACTTCCGCGGCCACCGTCGCCGTGCTGCCCGAAGCGGCCGAGGTCGATATCGACATCCCTGCGCAGGATATCCGCATTGACACGATGCGCGCCTCTGGCGCTGGCGGCCAGCATGTGAACACGACCGACTCGGCCGTGCGGATCACCCATGTGCCCACGGGCATCGTCGTCACCAGTTCCGAGAAATCGCAGCACCAGAACCGGGCGATCGCGATGCAGGTCTTGCGCGCGAAACTCTATGACATGGAACGCCAGCGCGCCGAGACGGCCCGCGCCGAGGATCGGCGCGCGCAGGTCGGATCGGGTGACCGGTCCGAGCGTATCCGCACCTATAATTTTCCGCAGGGCCGCATGACGGACCACCGCATCAACCTGACGCTCTACCGGCTGGAGCAGGTGATGCAGGGCGATCTGGATGAGGTGATCGACGCGCTGACCACTGCCGACCAGGCGGCGAAACTGGCCGCGATGGAAGGGTGATGCGCGCGCAGGATGCGCTGGGCGCGGGCGTGGCGCGGTTGCGCGCGGCGGGAATCGACGGTGCCGCGCGCGATGGGCGGCGGTTGATGGCCCACGCGCTGGGCGTGGCCGAGGACCGGCTGTTGCTGGCGCTGGATGAACAGATGACCCCGGATCAGGCCCGCGCCTTTGATGCCGCGATCACGGCGCGCACCACGCATCAGCCTGTTGCGCAGATCACTGGCAAGCGGCTGTTCTGGGGACGGAATTTTCGCGTCACCCCCGATGTGCTGGACCCGCGACCAGAAACCGAGACCCTGATCGCCGCAGCATTGGAACGGCCCTTTGCGAACGTGCTGGATCTGGGCACCGGCAGCGGCGCGATCCTGCTGACATTGCTGGCCGAACGGGTGCAGGCAACGGGTCTGGGCGTTGATCTGTCCGACCCCGCGCTGGCGGTGGCGCAGGGCAACGCGCGGGCACTGGGGCTGCAGAAGCGTGCGACGTTCCGGCGCTCTGACTGGTTCAGCGCGGTGCAGGGGCGCTTTGACATGATCGTGTCCAACCCGCCCTATATCGGCGCAGATGAGGTCGCAAGCCTCGCCCCCGATGTCCGAAAGTGGGAGCCGCGCATGGCGCTGGTGCCTGAGGACTGCGACGGCACGGGGCTGGCGGCCTATCGGCGGATATGCGCCGGTGCGCCCACACATCTGCGGTCGGGCGGCTGGCTGCTGGTCGAGATCGGGGCGGGGCAGGGACCGCAGGTCGCCGAAATGTTGCGCGCTGTGGGCTTTGATCGCGTTCAGGTTGTTACCGACCTGGATGGGCGCAACCGCGTCGTGCTGGGACAATGGCCGAGAGCGTGACATATCGGCCCTGTTTCGCCAGTGTTTCTGCGCAATGCGGCCCAAAAATTCAGGTTTTGCCCTATGAGGGGCTTGTCATGCCGCCCCAGCCATGCCACATCCGTATCAGGCGATGCGCGACGACAGACGCAACGCCCCTATCCCCACATGCAGCCTGTGAGTCGTGAATTTCAGACTGGCCACAGATTGGCTGCGCCGCATGCCCGAACAGGCAGGATAAAATTACGCATGAGATCACCGAACAAACGCTCGCGTTCCAAGGCGAACCGCCCCAAGTCGCTTGGCAATATCGTCAACCGCGTCTTTGACAGTTCCGGCCCCGAGGGCAAGGTGCGGGGCACGCCGCAGCAGATCATCGAGAAATATCAGGTCCTGGCGCGCGATGCGCAGCTGGCCAATGATCGGGTCGCGGCAGAAAACTTCCAGCAGCATTCCGAGCATTACACCCGCCTTCTGGCCCAGGCCCAGCGCGAGCAGCAGGCCGAACAGGAAGCGCGCCGCCAGCAGCAGGAAGAGCGCAATCGCCAGCAGGAAGACCGTCATAACAACCAGCGCCGCCAGAACGACCAGCGCCGCCAGCATGACGAGGCCCCGCAGCACGCGCCGCATGATCCCGGCACTCACACGGGCGACAATTCCTTTGCCGTTCAGGGCAACGGCCCCGAGAGCGAGCCATCGCTGGTCGAGACACCGGAAAGCCGGTCCGAGGCCCCCGCAGCCGAAGAACAGGCGCAGCCAGAGGCCAAGCCCGCCAACCGCCGCAAGCCGCGCGCTCCGCGCGCAGAAGCTGCCGCGACAGGCGATGTGGCCGAGGAAAAACCCGCCAAGCCCCGGCGCGCGCCGCGCAAGCCGCGCAGCAAAGCGGCCCCGGCGGACAGCACACCCAGCGCATCAGCCGCGGAATAAGCGTTACAGCCCTTCGGCAACCACAGGCAGGATGCCGATGGCGCTGGCGCCGTTCAGAACAAATTGCACCGACAGCGCGGCCAGGAGCAGCCCGAACAGACGGGTCATGACCATGGTGCCGGTCCGGCCCAGCAGCCGCTCGATGGGCGCGGCCAGCAGGAATGACACCAGCACCAGCGCGACCACGACCAGCATCACGCCGGTAATCAGCGCCATCCCTTCCAGACTGCGCCCGGTCTCGCCGATCAAGAGGACCATGGTGGCCATCGCGCCCGGCCCGGCGATCAGCGGCATGGCCAGCGGAAAGACTGACGGATCATCGGCCAGCGGTGCCTTGCTTTCATCCGCATGATCGGCCCGGCGCTGACTGCGCCGGTCAAACAGCATGTCCAGCGCCGTCAGAAACAGCAGAATACCCCCTGCGATCTGAAAGGCGGGCATGGAGATGCCGATGAAGCGCAGGAAATCCTCGCCCGCGATACCGAACAGCGCCAGCAGGATCGCCGCGATCACGCAGGCCCGCACCCCGATAGCGCGGCGGCGCGCTGCCGTCATGCCCTGGGTCAGCGCCAGAAACAGCGGCGCCGTGCCGATCGGGTCGATCACCACGAACAGCGTGACAAAGGCCGTAATCAGAAAGGCGATGTCGACAAGATCAAGAAACACTCAGAACCCCTTGAAATGTTTTGACAACTTAAGCCCCTGACCTTGGTAGTTCGACGCGATCCCGGCACCATATAGCCGCTCTGGCCGCTCGGCCATGCGTTCATAGACCAGCCGGCCCACGATCTGGCCATGTTCCAGCACGAAGGGGGCTTCGTGGCAGCGCACTTCCAGCACGCCACGTGCCCCGGCCCCGCCTGTCCCCGCATGGCCGAAACCGGGATCGAAAAAGCCTGCGTAATGCACCCGGAATTCGCCCACCATGGCCAGATAGGGGGCCATTTCGGCGGCGTAATCGGGCGGGATATGCACCGCTTCGCGGCTGACAAGGATATAGAACGCGCCGGGATCGAGGATGATCTGCCCGTCCGTGCCGCGCAACGGTTCCCAGAAATCGCCCGGAGAATAGGCCCCGATCCGGTCCAGATCGATCACGCCGGTATGAGGTTTGGCGCGAAAGCCCAGCAGGTCCGACCCTTCGGGGCGCAGATCGACCGAGAACCCCAGCCCGTCCGAGATGACCGGGCTGCCCGGCACCAGCGTTTCGCGCGCATGAAGGGCTGCCAGTTCGCTGTCACTGAGGACCGCATGGCCGCGGCGAAAGCGGATCTGGTTCAGCCGCATGCCGGGGCGCACCAGCACCGAGAAGGATCGCGGGCAGATTTCGGCATAAAGCGCGCCATCATAGCCTTCGGGTACGCGGTCGAATTCCGTGCCCTGATCGGTGATGACGCGGGTCAGCAGGTCCAGCCGCCCGGTCGAGCTTTTGGCATTGGTCACGGCCTGCACGCCCGTGGGCAGGGCCAGCCGTTCCATCAGCGGCACGACATAGACGCAGCCCTTTTCCAGTACGGCCCCGTCGGACAGGTCCATCTGATGCATCTCGAATTCCGCCAGCCGGTCAGCGACGCTGCGCCCATGCCCGGCCAGAAAGGATGCGCGCACGCGCCAGGCCCGGTCCCCCAACCGCAGATCCAGGCTTGCAGGCTGGATCTGCGCGTCCAGCACATCCGGCCGGGCGCTGATCTGGCCGTTCTCCAGCATCGCGCGCAGCGCTTGTGCGGGCAGGACCCCGATCTGTGACATGCGTCCTCCGCGCTTTGATTCGTGCCCTGCCGTGATAGCGAAACCGCCCGCCTGTGGAAAGTGGCGCGCGCAGGACGCTTGCAATGCGACCGCGGCTTTCCCACAATGGCGTCCCCATAGTCGAGAGGAGGCGTTGATGGACCGCGATACCTATGTCGAGAAGATGAAGGCCAAGCTGGATGAGTGGAATGCCGAGATTGCAAAATTCGAGGCGCAGACCCGGCAGGCCCAGGCCGATGCCAAAGGCAAGTATGAGGACCAGTTGGCCGAGATGAAGGCCCAGCGCGACGCGATGGAAACCCGCCTGCAAGAGGCGCGCGAAAGCAATGAGAAAGCCTGGAATGATATCCGCGAAGGCATGGAAAAGGCCTGGACGGATATGGCCAGCGCGTTCGAGCAGGCCATGAAACGCTGAGCGTTCAGGGATCTGATGTGAAGATTGGTCGGGCTAGCAGGACTTGAACCTGCGACCTTCCGTCCCCCAGACGGACGCGCTACCAGACTGCGCCATAGCCCGAAACCTGTGCGCGCTTGTACCTGATTTGCCGCCCGTGACAAGGGCGAATTTCACGCGGATGGGCGGCGACTAGAGGTCGCTGCCCATCCGGCGCAACAGCGCTTCCAGCCGCGCGGCAACAGGCGCGGCCCCGGCCAGCCGGTCGCGCGGCGGCGGGGCTGTGCGCAGCGCATGGGCCAGTGCCGTGGCGCGCAACCGGCGCGCGGGCGTGGCGGGCAGATCGGCAAAGGCATTGTCCTGTCCGGCCTGCGAAAATGCCGGATCTGCGTCATTTTCCGCTTGCACCGGGGCAGGGGCCATGGCTGATTTCTCAGGCTCAGGCTCAGGCTCAGGCTCAGGCTCAGGCTCAGGCTCAGGCTCA
>REDZ01000023.1 GCA_007695345.1 Paracoccaceae bacterium
TCGCGCGCATTATTGCGGCGCGACACGGTCAGGATATCGTCAACAACCTCGGGTGCCATGGCGCCCCTGCCCGCACTCAAATATATGATGCGTCGCATAAATCCCCCTCTGACAATCTCCATTCTGATACGCACAGATCCTTAACGTCGGATTATGGCGCCGCATCATTCCCCCGCCGCCCCCAACACTGCCGGCACGGGCCGGTGCGCCGCGGCCCCATTGGGCCACACCCAGACATGGTGCGAACAAATCCTTTACTGCACCGCAGAAAACACTCTAGAACCCAGAACAAGACCAGACAAACGCGCATCCTCGGGGGGATACATGGCCAAGTTTCGCAAAATCCTGATTGCCAATCGCGGCGAAATCGCCATCCGGATCATGCGGGCCGCCAATGAGTTGGGGAAACGCACTGTCGCGGTCTATGCCGAAGAGGACAAGCTGGGCCTGCACAGGTTCAAGGCCGATGAAGCCTACCGCATCGGCGAGGGGCTGGGGCCGGTCGCGGCCTATCTGTCGATCGAGGAAATCATTCGCGTGGCCAAGGCATCAGGCGCGGATGCCATTCATCCGGGCTACGGGCTCTTGTCCGAAAATCCCGCACTGATCGATGCCTGTGTGGAAAATGGCATCACCTTTATCGGACCAAGAGCCGACACCATGCGCGCGCTTGGCGACAAGGCCAGCGCCCGGCGCGTGGCGATCGAGGCGGGCGTGCCCGTCATCCCCGCGACCGAGGTTCTTGGCGACGACATGGATGCCATCCGCCAGATGGCGGATAAGGTCGGCTACCCGCTGATGCTGAAAGCCAGCCATGGCGGCGGAGGGCGCGGGATGCGCCCCATCGAGAGCGCGGATGAGCTGGAAGCCAAGGTGCGCGAGGGCCGCCGCGAGGCCGAAGCCGCATTCGGCAATGGCGAAGGCTATCTGGAAAAGATGATCCTGCGTGCCCGCCATGTCGAGGTGCAGCTTCTGGGCGACACGCATGGCAACCTGTATCACCTGTTCGAGCGTGACTGCACCGTGCAGCGACGCAACCAGAAGGTCGTCGAACGCGCCCCTGCGCCCTATCTGAGCGATGATCAGCGCGCCGAGATCTGCGAACTGGGCCTGAAGATCGGGCGCGCCGTGGGCTATCAGAACGCCGGGACTGTCGAATTCCTGATGGATATGGACACCGAGGAATTCTATTTCATCGAGGTAAACCCGCGCGTGCAGGTCGAGCACACCGTGACCGAAGAGGTGACGGGCATCGACATCGTGAAAGCCCAGATCCGCATTGCCGAAGGGGCGAGTCTGTCCGACGCCACAGGCACCCCGTCACAAGGTGATGTCACGCTGACCGGCCACGCGCTGCAATGTCGCGTGACGACCGAGGACCCCCTGAACAATTTCATCCCGGATTACGGGCGGCTGACGGCCTATCGCTCGGCCACGGGTATGGGCATCCGGCTGGATGGCGGGACGGCCTATGCAGGGGGGGTGATCACGCGCTATTACGATTCGCTGCTGGTCAAGGTCACGGCCTGGGCCCCCGCCCCGGAAGAGGCCATCGCGCGGATGGACCGCGCGTTGCGCGAATTCCGCATCCGGGGTGTCAGCACCAATATCGCCTTTGTCGAGAACCTGCTGAAACACCCCACGTTTCTGGACAACAGCTACACGACCAAGTTCATCGATACGACCGAAGCGCTGTTCAATTTCCGCAAGCGGCGCGACCGGGCGACCAAGCTCTTGACCTATATTGCCGATATCACCGTGAATGGACACCCCGAGACGGCGGGGCGCGCCCTGCCGCCTGCAGGCGTGCGCACGCCGGTTGCGCCCCGTGTTCAGGGCCAGCCACCGCGCGGGGCCAAGCAGATACTCGACGATCAGGGCCCGCAGGCCGTGGCCGACTGGATGGCCGCGCAAGACCGGCTGCTGCTGACCGATACGACCATGCGCGACGCGCATCAGTCGCTTCTGGCCACGCGCATGCGCTCGATCGACATGATCCGCGTGGCCCCGGTCTATGCCCACAAGCTGCCGCACCTCTTCAGCATGGAATGCTGGGGCGGCGCGACATTCGACGTGGCCTATCGTTTTCTGCAGGAATGCCCCTGGCAGCGGCTGCGCGATCTGCGCGCCGCCATGCCAAACCTGATGACGCAGATGCTGCTGCGTGCATCGAATGGCGTGGGCTATACGAATTACCCCGACAATGTGGTGCAGTTCTTCGTCAAACAGGCTGCCGAAACCGGCGTCGATGTGTTCCGTGTCTTTGACAGCCTGAACTGGGTCGAGAATATGCGCGTGGCCATGGATGCCGTGATCGAAGCCGACAAGGTCTGCGAGGGCACGATCTGCTACACGGGCGATATCCTCGATCCCGACCGCGCGAAATACGACCTGAAATACTATGTCACCATGGGCAAGGCCCTGCGCGAGGCGGGCGCGCATGTGCTGGGGCTGAAGGATATGGCGGGGCTGCTGAAACCGGCGGGCGCCCGCGTGCTGATCCGCGCACTGAAGGATGAGGTCGGCCTGCCCATCCATTTCCACACCCATGACACGGGCGGGATTGCGGGCGCGACCATCCTTGCTGCCGCCGAAGCCGGGGTCGATGCCGCCGATGCCGCGATGGATGCGTTTTCGGGGAATACCTCGCAGCCGACGCTGGGCTCCATCGTCGAGGCGCTGCGCTTCACCGATCGCGATACCGGGCTGGACATGCCCGCGATCCGCGAGATCTCGGATTACTGGGAAGGCGTGCGGCTGCAATATGCCGCGTTCGAGAGCGCGCAGCAGGCGCCCTCGTCCGAGGTGTATCTGCACGAGATGCCAGGCGGGCAGTTCACCAATCTCAAGGCGCAGGCCCGTTCGCTGGGGCTGGAAGATCGCTGGCCCGAGATTGCGCGGACCTATGCCGATGTGAACATGATGTTCGGCGATATCGTCAAGGTCACGCCCTCCTCCAAGGTGGTGGGCGACATGGCGCTGATGATGGTCAGCCAGGGCCTGACCCGCGCCGATGTCGAGAACCCGGAGACCGAGGTCAGCTTCCCTGATTCCGTGCTCGACATGCTGCGCGGCAATCTGGGTCAGCCCCCCGGCGGCTGGCCCGCGGGGATCCTGCGCAAGGTCCTGAAGGATGAGGCGCCCAATACCGACCGACCGGGCGCGCATCTGGAACCTGTCGATCTGGAAGCCACGCGCGAGAAACTCAGCGCCGATCTGGAGGGGTTTCGCGTCGATGATGAGGACCTGAACGGGTATCTGATGTATCCCAAGGTCTTTCTCGATTACATGGGCCGTCACCGGACCTATGGCCCGGTGCGCGCCCTGCCCACGCGCACGTTCTTTTACGGAATGGAACCGGGCGAGGAAATCTCGGCCGAGATCGACCCGGGCAAGACGCTGGAAATTCGCATGATCACTATGGGTGAAACCTCGGATGATGGCGATGTGAAGGTGTTTTTCGAACTGAACGGACAGCCACGCACGATCCGCGTGCCCAATCGCGAGGTCAAGGCCAGGACCGCGCAGCGGATGAAGGCCGATCCAGGTAATGCCGCCCATGTCGGCGCACCAATGCCGGGCTCGGTCGCCTCTGTCGTGGTCAGCGCGGGCAGCAAGGTCAAGGCGGGCGATCTGTTGCTGACGATCGAGGCGATGAAGATGGAGACGGGCCTGCATGCCGACCGCGAAGCGGTGGTCAAGGCCGTGCATGTCAGCGCAGGCACGCAGATCGAGGCCAAGGACCTGCTGGTCGAGTTCGACACCTGAGAGGTGGCGCCAGAGCCGGGGGCATCGACCCCCCCCGTCCCTGGCGCTGCTGCCGCAACATCGCCCGCGTTACATGTAACTGCGCACAAGCGCTTCCGAGACCAGACGCCAGCCATCAGCGATCACGAAAAACGACAGCTTGAAGGGCAGCGACACGATAGCCGGGGGCACCATCATCATCCCCATGGACATCAGCACGGCCGCCACCACCAGATCGATGATCAGGAACGGCAGAAAGATCAGGAACCCGATCTGAAAGGCGCGCGCGACCTCGCTGAGCATGAAGGCCGGCACCAGCACCGACAGCGGCGCATCGCTGGACAGCGGCGCATCCGTATCAGGGCGCAGGCCGGCAAGGCTGTCATAGGTATCGCCATCCACCCGCGCCAGCATGAACTGACGAAACGGGTCGGCCACGGCGACGAACGCCTCATCAATCGCGATCTCGCCGTCATTGAGCGGCTGCACCCCGTTCTGCCACGCCGCAAGGAAGACAGGCTCCATCACGAACCATGTCAGGAACAGGGCGATGGACACGATCAGCATATTGGGCGGCGACTGCATCAGCCCCAGCGCCTGGCGCAGGATCGCAAGCACTGTGACGATGAAGGGAAAGCAGGTCACCATGACCAGAATTCCGGGCACGAGGCTGAGCAGCGTCAGCAGGACCAGCAATTGCACTGTCCGCGTCACCAACGCACCGTCATCGGCGAAGGTAAAACTGACCTCTTGCGCGTGCGACGCCGTTGCACTCAGCAACAGCGCAAGCAGCACCGCGAAATGCCCGAGCCGTGCCATCCTGTTACAGCGCCTCGCGCAGGTCGATGATCTCGGTCAGGCGCACACCCAGATAGCCGGCCTGCTCTCCCTCCAGCTCGTGCAATTCGCCCCGTGCGACCAGCTTGTCACCGATGAACAGCTCGACCGGGTCATCGACCCGCCGGTCGAGCATCAGTACCGAGTCGCGGCGCAGTTTCAGCAACTCGCGCACCTGCGGGCGCGCACGCCCGACGGAAATGGCAATCTCGATGGGCACCTGATTGAGGATACCGCCGGTCACATCCGTATCATCCATGCGCTTTCTCCTGTGTTTCGGGGTTCGGGGAATGCTGGGCCAGCACAGTGCGCAGAGCATCCAGCAGCGCATCGAAATCGACGGCGCGCTCCTGCACCCCCATGCGCAGCGCGACCTGCGCCGCGCTGAAGCTGGGCTCTGCGACAAAGCTCAGCGGCAGGTCGGAACGCGCGCGAGTCAGCGGCTCGAGAACCGCCAGCACTGCCGGGGCGCAGGCAATCTCGACCGGGGTCTGCGTGTGCCCTTCGGCAAGCGCCTGCAGCTCGACCAGAACCCGTTCGGGCAGCGCCATTGCAACCGCCTGCGGCAGGACCTTGGCCAGAATCGCCTCTGTCAGCCGCAGGAATGCCTGTGACAGCGCCTGATGCGCCTCGGCATAGCCGAATTCGATCTGTTGCAGCGCCTCTTCCGCCGCAATCCGGCGCAGCGCGTCGTCATTGCGCATATTCTCGAGCGCGTCCTGCCAACCGGCGGCATAGCCCTCTTCATAGGCGGTTTCGCGCAGGCGCGCGGCCTGATGCGCGTCGAACTGTGCCTCGGCATCTTCCAGTGGTGCCGTCTCGAACACTTCGAGTTTTCGCAAGGCCATGCTCATGATGTCTCCTTCCGGTCATCCATCCAGTGGCGCAGCACATGCGCCGTATCCTCGCCCCGCGCATCAATCAGCTGGCGCAGCCGGTCGACCGGATCCTGCGCCTGCTCTGTCATCACGGACACGCCCTCGGACGGCGACAGGCCTGGCGCATCGGGGGCGGCCAGGGCCGCCGGGTCGCGCGCAGAGTCGATCTCGCGGCGGTTGAGCGTGGCCAGCACCGGGCGCAGCACAAGAAGCGCAAGCAGCACCAGCGCCGTCAGCGCAAAGGCCCAGCGCGCCATGGTCATCGCATCCAGGCTGCCCAGGTTGAAGCTGGAGGCCGAAGCCTCGGTGCCGATGGCGGCGACCGGCTCGAATGGCAACGACCGGATCGTGATGACATCGCCGCGCGCCTCATCGAGCCCGACCGCCGAGGCCACAAGCTCGCGCAGCGCCTCGAGTTCCGCGGCGTCGCGCGGGCGCCACACCATCTCGCCCTCGGCATCCGGTTCCTGCACCCCGTCGATCAGCACAGCCACTGTCATGCGCCTAATCGCGCCGGGCCTGCGTTGCAGTTCGCGAATGGTTTCGGACACTTCGAAATTGTTGCGCTGGCGTGTGCGCATCTCGCGCGTGGTGGCGCTGCCCTCATCATCGGCGGCGTCGCCATCAGGCAGGTTGCTGGCAACTGTCACCCCCTGCCGTCGCGTGTCGGTGCTGTTGGTGCTGTCTTCTTCCGTCTCGCTGCTGATGGCGACACGCGAATCCGGGTCGATCAGGCGTTCCTGCACGACCTCATGATCCGTGACCGTATCGATATTCAACTCGACCACCGCGCGGCCATGCCCGACATGCGCTTCCAGCAACCGCTCCACATTGCGGCGCAATTCGGTTGTGCGGTCACTGCCCTGCGCGGCATTCGCCGGGTCCGTGTCGGGCCCATAGACCAGCCCGCCGGTCCCGTCGATCACCGAGACATCATCCGGGGTCATCCCTGCCACGGCCGAGGCGACCAGAAACCGCAATGATCGTGCCTGCGACGCGCTGAGCGTGCCGCCGCTGGTGCTGACGGTGACAGAGGCCGTGGGCGTGATATCGCGACGGAACGGTGTCGAACTGCCCTGCGAGATATGCACCCGCGCAGAGCGCACATAGGGGCTGGCGACGATCGTGCGCGCCAACTCCCCCTCTTTCGCGCGCCAATAGGCCGCGTCGAACATCTGCGAGGTCGTGCCGAACCCCGTCAGCGATTCGAGCAGCTCATAGCCCGCATGCGAATTGGCAGGCAACCCGCTTGCCGCCAGCATCAGCCGCGCCTCATCGCGCAGAGGTGAAGGGACGAAAATCGCATCGCCGCGCACGTCATAGGCGATGCCGCGCGCTTCCAGCGACTGGATGACCTCACCCGCGGCACCATCTTCCAGCCCGGCATATAGCAGGGACATGCCAGGCGTGCTGGCCAGGCGGGCGACTCCCAGGACCAGCGCAAAGACCAGAACCGCTGCCCCCACCGCCAGAATGCGGCGCCGAGTATCGAATGCGGCCCAAAGGGACTGTAGCTGCTGCACGTCACTTCTCCTTCTCCAGGCTTCTGCCCTGGACCCGAGTTTTCGGACAGATCGCTTAACATTCGGTTAGTGAGACTGTGCCAAAACAAGGTCATCGACACTTTCTTGCGAGGGTCCATGTCAGACGTTGCCACCACCACCGATGCCGCTGCCCCGCCCGCGCGCAAGCGCCGCGC
The DNA here is from genome assembly GCA_007695345.1 of Paracoccaceae bacterium. Classification (GTDB taxonomy): domain Bacteria; phylum Pseudomonadota; class Alphaproteobacteria; order Rhodobacterales; family Rhodobacteraceae; genus Roseinatronobacter. The sequence continues at coordinate 7,162 of REDZ01000023.1, forward strand.
CCTGCCTGTGTTGCTGGGCCTGGTCGCGGCTGTCGCCCTGGGCGGGGGGGCGTTCTACGCTGTCTATACGGGCCTGATTCTCGCGCCTGTGCCGCCTGGCACCGCGCTTGCCCCGGTTGACGATGATTTCGCGCATATCCCGGTCGACGGAATCACGGTCACCTTGGCCCCGGACAGCGGCGCGCAGGTCCTGCGATTCTCCGGCCAGATAGAGGTTGCGCAAGGATCACAGGCGGACATGGAGCGCCTGCAGCCGCGCTTTCTGGACCTGATCAATACCTATCTGCGCGCGGTCGCAGTCGATGAACTGACCGACCCGGCCGCGATCATCCGGCTGCGCGCCCAGCTTCTGCGCAGGCTGCAGGTCGTCGCGGGCGAGGGACATGTGCGCGATCTGCTGATCACCGAATTCATTCTGCAATAGGAGAGAACATGACATTGGCAATCGATATTGTGGTGGGCATCGGGGCGCTGCTGGCGGCGGCCTATTGCATGGTCCTGTCGCGGCGGCTGCGGTCGCTGACGCGGCTGGACGGGGACATCGGCAAGGCGATCGCCGTGCTGTCGGCGCAGGTGGATGAACTGACGCGCGTTCTGAAAAACGCCGAACGCTCGAGCGGGCAGGCCAATGATGCGCTGCAAGACCAGATCGCCCAGGCCGAAGGCGCGGCGCGCAGGCTGGAATTGCTGATGGCCGCGGCGCCTGCCAATGCCAGACCGACACCGCCGCAGCGTGACCCAGAGGATCCGGGCTTTGCCCCGCTCACCCGTGCCGACACCCGCAAGGCGAGCGGCGGGCGCAGCCGCGTGGTGCGGCAACGCGATGCCAGCGGGGTCGCGGGATGAGGGCGACGCACATGCGCGGGCGCTGGGCCTCCTCGGCGCTGGTTGTTCTGGCGCTGGTGCTCTTTGCTGCCAGCCTGTCCCGGCTGGGGCTGGGGGTCGCGCAGGTCATCGCCGCCGAAGGGCAGGCCGAGCCGCAGGGCGAGGCTCTCAGCGATCCGGGCGATCTGTTCGAGGCCTTGCGCGCCCGCGAGGACCGGCTGGCAGAGGCGGAGGCGGCACTCGCGGAGCGGCAGGCCGAATTGCAGGCTGCCGAACAGGCGCTGGCCCGGCAGATGACCACACTTGAGCAGACAGAGGCGCAGCTGGCCGAGACCCTGCGCCTGACCGAATCGGTGGCCGAGGAGGATCTGCAGCGCCTGACCACCGTGTTCGAGAACATGCGCGCCGAACAGGCGGCCAACATGTTCGCACAGATGGACACCGAATTCGCTGCCGGATTCATGGCCCGCCTGCGCCCCGATTTCGCGGGCGAGGTGATGGCCGGGCTCGATCCGTTGCAGGCTTATGCCATCAGCGCCGTTCTGGCCGGGCGGCATGCGCGCACACCACGCGAATGACGGACCGACCGTAAGGCGTTTGTTAACATCGCACTGCAAGGATGAAGGGGCCAGTGGGACGGTCGCCCCCGAATCCCGGGCGGTCCGCAGAATCTGAGGGGTCACCACGTGTTTGTCATCGCCGGTATCGCAATTGTTCTGATCATGGTGTTCGGGGGGTATCTGGGCGCCGGGGGCACCATGGGGATCATCCTCAAGGCGCTGCCCTTCGAAATGGTGATGATCGGGGGTGCGGCCTTCGGCTCTTTCGTCATCGCCAACAGTCTCGGGGTGATCAAGGCGACAGGCCGCGACATCATGCGTGCCTTCAAGGGTCCGAAATGGCAGCCAGGGGATTATCGTGACCTGTTGTGCCTGCTGTTCGAACTGATCTGGCTGGGCCGCCAGAACCCCGTCGCGCTCGAGGATCATATCGAGGCCCCGAGTGATTCAGCCATCTTCACGCGCTATCCCAAGATCCTCGGCGATCATGACGCGGTCGAATTGATCTGCGACACAATGCGTGCCGCCGCCATGAATTATGATGACCCCCATCAAGTCGAAGAGGTGCTCGACAAACGGCTGGAGGCGCGCAAACATCATGCGATGCACAGCAGCCATGCCGTTCAGGTGGTGGCCGATGCCCTGCCCGCGCTGGGGATCGTGGCCGCCGTGCTGGGGATCATCAAGACCATGGGCGCGATTGACGAGCCGCCGAATATTCTGGGGCAGATGATCGGCGGGGCGCTGACCGGCACCTTTCTGGGCGTTTTTCTCGCCTATTGTTTCGTGGGTCCGATCGCCGGGCGGATGAGCGCCATTGTCGAAGAGGATGATCATTTCTTCCAGCTTGTGCGCGAGGTGATGATCGCGAATCTACAGGCCCATCCAGCCAATATATGCATCGAGGTCGGGCGCCAGAACACGCCCCATCACCACCGGCCCGGGTTCAGCGACCTTGAAGGCGCGCTGCGCGAGCTGAAGAAAAACGCGGCATGAGCAGGGGCACGCGCGCAGACTGGCCCTGCATGGCGGTGCGGATCTGCGCACTGGTGGCATCGTGTATCATTGCCGCCGGTACGCTGGCAGCCCAGACCACATTGCCAGTGCGCGGCGGCGAGCATGCCGATTTCACGCGTCTGGTGATCCAGATGCCCGAGGAAAATTTCTGGCAACTCCGGCAGGACGGGCGGCGCGCGACCCTGACTGTTACCGGCCCGCCCTTGCAGTTCGATCTGCGGCAGACCTTCGCGCGCATTCCCCGCACGCGCCTGCGCGCCGCCGCGTCGCAAGGCGATGCGCTGGTTCTGGATCTGGCCTGCGATTGCACTGTCCGCGCGGCCGAGGATATTCCCGAATTCCTGGTCATCGACATCCTGGGCGAGAGCGCGACACCAGTGCAAACCCGTCCTGCCCCACGCCCGCCGGGCCTACGCGCCGATACGGCGCAAGACACCGCACGCCGCGCAGGACAGCGACTGGCACGGGCTTTGCGTGGACGCGACCTGCCCCCGGACCACACCAGCCTGACCCTGACGCCTTTCGAGGCACTGCAACCCGATCCGCCAGCGCCTGCCCCGGACCAGCCCGAGCGCATCTCGCGCGCGGCGCTGACCGCCGAGATCGGGCAGGCATTGACCGCATCCATTTCAACGCGCGTGTTGCGCGCGGCCGAGCCCCCTGCCCCTCTCCCGGAAAGCGAGGATGCAGGGCAGGACACTGCCCCTGAAGATGCGCGGGCCCATATCGGCATCGGCTCCGACACGCTCTCTCTGGCCGACCGCGTCAGCGGTACGGAACGCTGCGCGCTGGCCGCTGCAGTGGCGCTTCCCGACAATGGCGCCGGATCGACGATCTTGCCCGCAGAACTCTATGACGCGTTGGACCGCCCGGACCACAGAGCGATGCTAGATCACGCGCGCCACCTGATCTACATGGGCTTTGGCGCAGAGGCCCGGATGGTCGCGCGGTTGGTACAACCCCCGTCAGAAGAGGCTGAGCTGCTCGCTCAGATCGGCTATCTGGCCGACCTCGTACCCGCCCCCGATCCGGCGCCGGTGCTCGCCTTGCAAGGCTGCACCCCCATGGCCACGCTTTGGGCGCAACTGGCCGACGCGTCTGACACCATCGCTCCAGCAGATGCTCAAGCCGTGGCCGAGGCCGTTGAGGCCCTGCCGCCGCATCTGCGCATTCATCTTGGCGCGGACCTGGTCACGCGCCTGAGACGACAAGGCGCGCGCGATATCGCACAGCGCGTCCGCGCCGCGACGGACCGCGTGGCAGAGCACGCAACGCCCGAGCTGGAACTGGCGCGGGCCGCGCTTGATCTGGACAATGCGGGCAAAGAGGCCCCGCAGATAGAGGCCGGGCTGGACCCGGCAGGTTCGGATGAGACCCTTTTGTTCCTGCTCGAACGGCATGATCGCGACGACCGGCCCCTCGGCCCGGATCTGCTGGCCCTGGCTCAGGACCGGCTGCCGGTATTGCGGGGGACGGAACAGGGTCAGGCCCTGACCGGGCTGACCCTGCGCGCATTGCTGCGCGATGGCAGCTTCGCACAGGCCCGCGACATGCTGGGCCGCGAAGCCCCGCGGATGGAGGACAATCAACATCGCGCGGCCCGGAACGATCTGCTGAGGGGCGTTGCTCTGGATGCCCCGGATACCGAATTCGTCACCTTGATCTTCGACAAATCGCCCTGGGACGACAGGCCGCAGGACGCGAGCCTTCGCGATATGCTCGCTGACCGGTTGGCTCGCCTCGGCTTTGCCGATCACGCCGCGCTGATGCGGCGTCCCCCTCCGCAGGAGGCGGTTGTGGAACCGGCGGGAATGCCCGCTTCGGGTACGGCGGAACCGGGCAGCACCGTCGGTCCCGAGAGCGGCATGATCCGCGCGGTCGCGCCCGACGATCTGCAGCGCGCCCGCGCGGCCCAGCAAAGAACGGAGCGGGCAGCAGATGCAGGGATTGCGCCCCTGCCCGCCCAGACCACAGCAGATCCGGCAGAGGCGGGGGCGCAGACAGCCCTTGCAGGATCAGGGAGTGAGCCGGGGACGACTCAAATTGCGGCACCCGATCCGACCGGACCCGAGGCGTTGGGCAATGGGGGGCCGACGCAAACATCAGCGCCCGCCCTGACCGGACCCGAGGAGATGGAGGTCGAGACAGACCTGGCTTCAGACCCTGGCATCGCGGATCGGGGATCGGCTGATCCGGGTGACGGCACTGCGCGCAATTCCGCCGGCGCCCCCGCGGGTGACGCGCTTGCACTGCCGGCGGCAGATCAGAGGAGCCAACCGCCGGATATGGGCGATTTGGCCCTCGGGGCGGCTGCGCGCGATGCGCAGGCGGATTCTGGTGTCGCGCCCGCTGAAGAGGGGCTGTTGCAACAGGGCCGAAGCGCGCTGGACGACAGCGCGGCCCTGCGTGCGCGACTGGACAGGATGCTGTCATCCGACCCCTCCCCCTGAGCGGATGAGCGCCAATCTGCGGGACCATACCGCAACCGCGGGCCGATCCCTGCAAAAGGTAGATTCATTGAGGTGCTTGCATGAACCCTGAGCACGCCATCCCTGTGGCGTGATGACGTATTCCTGAAGATCGGTTTTGGCGGCGCTCAGTGCCTGTGCACCACGACGACTTTCCTTTTACCGTTGGCCAGGGCGGATGATTGGGCATCCAGGATCGCCTGCGATCCGGAATGTGACCATCCATGCGGCGATTGCGCAGCAGCAGCAAAGGACAGATCAACACCGCGAGGCCATTGCCCCGGACGACCCCACGCCCCTGGCAGACTGCGCGCGCCAGTGCCCTATTCGGCGGCCTCCGCGTAGGTTTCGACCGGCGGGCATGTGCAGACCAGGTTCCGGTCGCCATGGACATTGTCGACCCGTCCCACGGGGGGCCAGTATTTATCCCCCCGGAAACTGCCTGGCGGAAAGCACCCCGCCTCCCGCGAATAGGGACGGGTCCAGTCGGCCACCAGATCCTCGACCGTATGCGGCGCGTGGCGCAGTGCGCTGTCCTCGACCGTGATCTCGCCACGCTCCACTGCAGCAATCTCCTTGCGGATCGCCAGCAGGGCGGTCACGAAACGGTCGATCTCTGCCTTGGTCTCGGATTCAGTCGGCTCGACCATCAGCGTGCCCGCGACCGGCCAGCTCATGGTCGGGGCATGGAAACCAGTGTCGATCAGGCGCTTGGCGATGTCATCGACTGTGACGCCGGCCTTCGCGAAGGGGCGCGTGTCCAGAATGCATTCATGCGCGATGCGCCCCTTGTTGCCCATGAACAGGATATCATAGGCCCCGCGCAGCCGCGCCGCGATGTAATTCGCGTTCAGGATCGCCACGCGCGTTGCCTGGGTCAGCCCGGCGCCCCCCATCATCAGACAATAGGCCCAAGAAATCAGCAGGATAGAGGCTGACCCATAGGGCGCGGCAGAGACCGGCCCTTCCTCTCCACCGGTTTCGGGATGGCCGGGCAGAAACGGGGCCAGATGCGCCCGCACGCCGATGGGGCCCATGCCCGGCCCGCCCCCGCCATGCGGGATGGCGAAGGTCTTGTGCAGGTTCAGGTGGCTGACATCTCCCCCGATCTCGCCGGGTTTGACCAGCCCGACCATCGCGTTCAGGTTCGCCCCGTCGATATAGACCTGCCCGCCATGCTCATGCGTGATCGCGCAGACCTCGCGCACGGTTTCCTCGAACACGCCATGCGTGCTGGGATAGGTGATCATGCAGGCCGCCAGCCGGTCGCCCGCTGCGATCGCCTTGTCGCGGAAATCGGCCAGATCGACATCGCCATTCGCGCTGGATTTCACGACCACGACGTTCATCCCGCACATCTGCGCGCTGGCGGGGTTGGTGCCATGCGCCGACATCGGGATCAGGCATATATCGCGATGCCCCTCGCCCCGCGCGCGGTGATAGGCCTGAATGGTCAACAGCCCGGCATATTCGCCCTGCGCGCCCGAATTGGGCTGCATCGACATGGCATCGTAGCCCGTGATCTCGCAGAGTTTCGCCTTCAGATCATGAATCGCCTCGGCATAGCCCTGGGCCTGATCGGCGGGGGCGAAGGGGTGCAGATTGGCGAATTGCGGCCAGCTCAGCGGCATCATCTCGGCCGCCGCATTCAGCTTCATCGTACACGATCCCAGCGGGATCATCGCACGATCCAGTGCCAGATCGCGATCCGACAAGCGGCGCATATAGCGCATCATCTCGGTTTCGGCGCGGTTCATGTGAAAGATCGGATGGGTCAGGTAATCGCTCTGACGCCGAAAGCTGTCGGCAAAGCCCGTGCCGCCGCGATGGGGCGCGGCGCCCTCGATGCCAAAGACGCGCAGCACCCGCATCAGCACATGCTCGTCACAGGTCTCATCAAGCGAGATGCCGACATGCCTCGTCCCGATCCGGCGCAGGTTCAGCCCCTCGGCGCGGGCGGCGGCCAGAATGCCGGTCTGGCCCACGCCGACCTCGACCGTGATCGTGTCGAAGAAATCCTTGACCTCAACCTGCGCGCCAGCCGCGCGCAGCGCGCGATAGAGCCGCTGGGTCAGCCCATGCACCCGCTCGGCAATCGCGCGCAGCCCGCGCGGGCCGTGAAACACGGCATACATCGACGCCATCACCGCCAGCAGCGCCTGCGCAGTGCAGACATTGCTGGTGGCTTTTTCGCGGCGGATATGCTGCTCGCGGGTCTGCAGGCTCAGCCGATAGGCAGTGTTGCCGCGTGCATCCACGCTGACCCCCACAATCCGACCGGGCATGGAGCGTTTATAGGCGTCGCGGCAGGACATGAAGGCCGCATGGGGGCCGCCATAGCCCATCGGCACGCCAAAACGCTGCGCGCTGCCCACGGCGATATCCGCGCCCATGGCGCCGGGTTCGCGAATAAGCGTCAGGGCCAGCAGGTCAGTCGCCATGATGGCGATGGACTTGGCGTCATGCAACGCGGCGATGGTATCAGTGAAATCGCGCAGATCGCCTTGTGTGCCGGGGTACTGAAAGATCGCGCCGAACACCTCGTCGGGGCGCAGATCCGCCGGGTCGCCCACGATCACCTCGATGCCAAGGGGGGCGGCGCGGGTCTGCATGACGGCGATGTTCTGGGGGTGGCACTGCGCATCGACGAAAAAGGCAGGCGCTTTGGATTTGGCGACGCGCTGCGCCATGACCATCGCCTCGGCGCAGGCAGTGGATTCGTCCAGAAGCGAGGCATTGGCAACGGGCAAGCCGGTCAGATCGGCCACCATGGTCTGGAAATTCAGCAGCGCTTCCAGTCGGCCCTGAGCGATTTCGGGCTGATACGGCGTATAGGCCGTGTACCAGGCCGGGTTCTCGAAAATATTGCGCTGGATGGCCGGGGGCGTGATGGTGCCGTAATAGCCCTGCCCGATCAGCGAGGTCAGAACGCGGTTCTTCTCGCCGACGGCGCGCAGCTTGTCCAGCAGCGCGCCCTCGGAGAGCGGTGCCCAGCTCAGCGGGTCGGGCTGGCGCAGATCGGCGGGAATGGTCTGTTCGATCAACTGGTCCAGACTGTCGCAGCCCAGCACCGCCAGCATCTGGTCCATTTCCTCTGGCGTGGGGCCGATATGACGCCGGTTGGCGAAATCATACGGGTTATAGCTGCCGGGTATATCGGTCATGAGATCATCCCCTTCGAAAGATGGCCGGGGGGGACAGCCGGGACAGCCGCCCCCGCGCTGCGGGTGGGTGGGTGGGCAGCCGCGGGGGCGGCTGTCCCGGCGGGCGTCAGGGCTTCAGCCAAGGAAGTCCTTGTAATCATCCTCTCCCATGAAATCATCGAGGATGCTGGTGTCGTCGATCTTCATCTTGAAGAACCAGGCATCACCCTGCGGGTCGTCATTCACCAGCCCCGGAGTATCGACAAGCGCTTCATTCACCTCGACGATCTCGCCATCGACCGGCGCCAGAATGTCGGATGCCGCCTTGACCGACTCGATCACGCAGATCTCGTCACCTTTGGCGACCATCGCCTCGACCTCGGGCAGCTCGACAAAGACCACATCGCCCAGTTGCTCGGCGGCATGTTCCGTGATGCCCACGACCACGACATCCCCATCAAGCCGCAGCCATTCATGTTCTTCGGTAAATCGCATCCTGTGCCTCATTTGCAGTAGGTTGACGGACGAAAGGGTAACCGGCCCACTCGCACGGGCAAGCGTTTCCCGCGCAACTCGGCCCAGATCAGGCTTTCGGGCGCGCTCAGGCGGGCGGGCAGATAGCCCATCGCCACCGGTCGTCCCAGACTGGGCGCGAATCCGCCCGATGTGATCTGCCCCACGGGGCTGCCATCCCCCTCGGCCGCGAACAGCTTCGTGCCTGCGCGCATCGGCGCGCGTCCTTCGGGCAAAAGCCCCACGCGCTGCCGCTCGGGCCCGTTCTCAAGCTGGTGAAGGATCACATTGGCGCCGGGAAAGCCGCCTTCCCGCGCGCCGCCCCTGCGCCGCACCTTCTGGATCGCCCAGGGCAGCCCTGCCTCGACCGGTGTGGTGCCCGTGTCGATGTCATTGCCATACAGGCACAGCCCGGCCTCCAGCCGCAGCGAGTCGCGCGCGCCCAGGCCGATCGGGGCCACCCATTCCAGCGCCAGCAATGCCTGCGCGAACGCCTCGGCCAGCGCTTCGGGCACTGATATCTCGAACCCGTCCTCGCCCGTATAGCCGGATCGCGACACCCAGAGCGTAGCACCTTGCCAGTCATGGCTGGCCACATCCATGAAGCGCATCTGCGCGACATCGGGGATCAGCGCGGCCAGTGCATCGCACGCCCGCGGCCCCTGCAGCGCCAGAAGCGCGCGGTCGGTCACCTCGGTGACCTCGACCTCCGGCAGCCCCGCGCGCAGATGGGCAATATCGTGATCCTTGCGCGCGGCATTGACCACCAGAAACAGGTGACCTTCGCGCCGCGCCACCATCAGGTCATCCAGTATCCCGCCCGAGGAGTCGGTGAACATCGCATAGCGCTGCCGTCCGACGGGCAGTTCCTTCAGCGCCACGGGCACCAGCCGCTCCAGCGCAACATCGGCATCAGGCCCACGCAGGATGACCTGCCCCATATGGCTGACATCGAACAACCCGGCCTGCGCGCGGGTATGCAAATGCTCGCCCATCACGCCAAGGGGAAACTGAACCGGCATGTCATAGCCCGCGAAGGGCACCATCCTGGCGCCCTGCGCGACATGCAGGGCATGAAGCGGTGTGCGCTTGAGTGTCTGTTCGGTCATTCCGGCCCCGTCTGATCCTGCATGCGCGGGGCTTTGCCCGCCTGTCATGCCCCCTCTGTCCTGATGCCTGAGATCGCTATCCCTTCGGCGGGCGCGTGAGGCGCGCCACTCTCCAGAGTCTGTTCGCGGATACGGTCCTTCTGCCTGAGAGTTTACCGGGGCGGTTGCTCCTTCGGCCCTGACGTCGCGGCGCCAGCGTCTCCCGTATCCGTGGGGTCGTGGTAGCGGATCGGGGCGCGGATTGGCAAGCCCAAACTTCGGCGCTTGCCCTTGCCTGCGCGAACGGGCAGAACCGGCGCATGTCGGATCCGTTCTTCTTTGGCTATGGCAGCCTGGTCAATCGTGACACTCATGACTACCCCGATGCCGTGCCCGCCACGTCGCTCGGCTGGCGACGCGAATGGCGCGTGGCGCATCGCTTCGGGCGGACATTCCTGAGTGCGGTACGCGATCCGGGCGCAGCGATTGACGGGTTGGTTGCCCGTGTGCCGGGCGATGACTGGGCCGCGCTGGACCTGCGCGAGGCAGGCTATGCGCGCCATATCCTGCCCGCAGACGATTTGCGCACGCCACAGCCCGTAACCGCCCAGATCTACGCCATCGCAGAGGCCCACTCCGCCCTGCCGACCCCGGCGCATCCGATCAAGCTCAGCTATCTGGATGTGGTGGTCGCGGGCTTTCTGCGCGAATTCGGCGAAACGGGCGTCGCGCGGTTTTTCGAGACGACCACGGGCTGGACCAGCCCGTTCGATGACCGTGCAGCACCGCTTTACGCCCGCGCCCGCCCAGTAAGTGCGCAGACGCGCGACCTGGTCGACACCCATCTGGCCGCGCGCGGCGTCACGATCCTGCGCGACTGAGCGGCGGCCGCCGGATCAGGCCACAGCCTCCATCTCGGCGATGATGCCATCGACGATTTCGGTCATCAGACCTTCATCCTCGCATTCGGCCATCACGCGGACCAGCGGTTCGGTTCCCGATTTGCGGATCAGGAGCCGCCCGCGCCCTGCAAGCCGCGTCTTGGCATCCTCGATCACCTTCTGCACTTCCTGCCGCGAGAGCAGATCGACGCCGGGCGCATAGCGCAGGTTGCGCAGCACCTGCGGCACCGGCTCGAAGCAGCGCGCAAGGCTGGACGCAGGGCGATCCGTTTCGACCATCGCCGCAAGGAATTGCAGCGCGGCCAGCAGCCCGTCGCCGGTGGTGGCGTAGTCGGTCATGACAATATGGCCCGATTGTTCGCCCCCCAGATTCCAGCCGCCCTGCCGCATCCGTTCGACCACATGACGGTCACCCACAGGGGTGCGTTCCAGCCGCAGGTCGTGGCCTTCCAGGAACCGCTCCAGCCCCAGATTGGACATGACCGTGGCCACCAGAACCCCGTCGCGCAGGATCTGCGCCTCGGCCCAGCGGCGGGCGAACAGCGCCATGATCTGGTCGCCATCGGCGATCTGCCCCCGCTCGTCGATCAGGATGACGCGGTCGGCATCACCATCCAGCGTGATACCAAGATCAGCGCCGGTTTCCAGCACCTTGGCGGCACAGGCGCGCGGCCAGGTCGAGCCGCATTGCAGATTGATATTGGTGCCGTTGGGCGACACGCCGATGGGAATGACCTCTGCCCCCAATTCCCACAAAAGCTGGGGGGCGACCCGGTGCGCGGCGCCATTGGCACAATCGAGCACCACCTTCAGCCCGCCGAATTCGCGCCCGCGCGGCAATGTTGTCTTGGCATACTCGACATAGCGCCCGCCCGCATCATCGATCCGCCTGGCGCGCCCGATATTTGCAGGCTGCGCGGCCACGATTTCCCCGGCCACAATGTCCTCGATTGCGGCTTCATCCGCGTCGGACAGCTTGAACCCGTCAGGGCCGAAAAACTTGATCCCGTTATCCTGATGCGCGTTATGGCTGGCCGAGATCATGATACCCAGATCCGCCCGCATGGACCGGGTCAGAAACCCCACGGCAGGTGTCGGCACCGGCCCCAGCAGCAGCACATTCATGCCAGTCGAGGTCAGCCCCGCCGTCAGCGCCGTTTCCAGCATATAGCCCGACAGCCGCGTATCCTTGCCGATCACGACCCGGTGCCCGCTTGATCCGTCGCGCCGGAAATGTCGCCCCGCCGCGGCCCCGAGCCGCAATGCCATTTCCGCTGTCATCGGATAGCTGTTGGCCGTGCCGCGCACGCCGTCTGTCCCAAATAGCTTTGGCGCCATTCCTGTCTCACCCCTCGTTTTTGTGCAGTGCCTGCCACAGGGACAGGGCCTGTCTTGTCTGCGCCACATCATGCACACGCAGGATCTGCGCGCCCTGAGCAGCCCCATGCAGCGCGACCGCCACCGACCCCGCCACACGTTGCCCGGCCACAGCTTCGCCGCTGATCGTTCCGATGAAGCGCTTTCGTGACGCGCCAAGCAGAATAGCACATTCCAATTCGTGCAGGAAAGCCAGCGATTGCAACAGGTCCAGATTGTGCCGAAGGGTTTTGCCAAAACCGATGCCAGGGTCCAGGATAATGCACTCTGGCGCGATGCCCGCTGCATCCGCGCGGTCGCGCGCGGCACGCAGCCAGTCGGTCACATCCAGACGTACATCCTTGTATTTCGGGTCTTTTTGCATGGTCTGGGGTGTGCCTTGCGCATGCATCAGACAGACCGGCACGCCCGCATCGCGCACCACCTGCGCCAGATCACGGTCCCATGTCAGGGCTGACACATCATTCACGATATCTGCCCCGGCCGCCAGCGCCGCCTCGGCCACGGCAGCCTTGCGCGTGTCGATAGAGATGGGCAGCCGCAGCCCGTCGGTGCGCAGCGCCGCAATCAGCGGGGCCGTGCGCGCGATCTCATCCTGCACGGACACCTCGGTCGCGCCGGGGCGGGTGGATTCGCCCCCGATATCCAGAATATCCGCCCCGGCGCTGACCAGCGCATGGGCATGGGCGCGCGCGGCCGCCATGTCCTGCAATTGCCCGCCATCGGAAAAGCTGTCAGGCGTGACATTCACGATCCCCATGATGCGCGGAACCGTCAGGTCCAGTCCGCACAGGGCGGCAGGCGGCGCGATCAGATCATGGTCACGCGCAGGATCAGGGCTGCGCGGCACTACGGAGCCATCGCGCCGCGCCTCGTGTATGCGGGCAATACGCAGGGCGGACTGCCCGCGCAGGGGCGGCATGTCGGGTGTGGCAATCGCGGCCGGGCAGCAGATCGGCAGACGGTAGATCATGGATCACCCCCTCAGCGCGGCAGCGTGACCTGCGGCACCCGGCTGCCCGATAGCCCTGCAAACCCGTCGGGCAGGGCCAGCCGCTCTGCGGCGACATGCTCTGCCAGCCATTGCGCCAGCGCCACTGTATCATGCACCGGCCCTTGTGGCCCGTCTGTCGCGTCCAGCACCAGCTTGGATGGGGCCCAGACGATCATCTGCCCTTCGCGCATGGCGAAATCGATCTCGGTGCGGCTGGCCACGACGAGGCAGCGCGGATCGCGCGCGGCCAGCCGCCAAGCGTTCTGCTCGATCGCCAACAGCTCGATCCGCCGTTGCACGGCCCGGTGCCCGGTCTGCGCGAGCGGCTCGGGCGGCAGGCCGACACACAGGATTACCGGCTGCCCGCCCTCTTGCAGACGGTCCAGCCGTGCGGCCAGATCGGGGGCATCGATCATGGCATTGTCCAGATAGGCGACAAGCGGATGCAGGTCGGTCGCCTCTCCGCGCGCATCGACTGCGCGCAGGGGCTGCGCCGCGCGCGAGCGCGCAATCTCGACCCCAAGCGCGCCAGGGCCGCGATCCAGCTTCTCGATCCGCACGAAAACCCGCATTGCCTGCGGTTCGAGCAATATGCGTTCGGCCACCCCTTCAGCCAGCGTTTCCAACAGGTTGACACGCCCCAGCGCCAGTTCAGCCGCTATCGCTTCGGTGATACGGTCATAGGACAGGATGCGGTCCACATCATCCTCGAGCGGCGCGGGATGGGGGCGGATCTCGACCACGATATTGAAGCGCACGCGCTGGGTGTGTCCGCGTTCGGCCTGAAAGGCACCGATTTCGACCGCGACGACATGATCGCGCAGACTGATACGGTCGCGCGGGTCAACAGGCGCAGAGGCTTCGGCGCGGGCTTCGGGATGGGCAAATGCCAAGCGGATATCGGAACTCATGGGCGGGCCTTCCAGTGTCGAACAGGCCGTTTCTAATCTGCACCGCAGCGGAACAACAGTGCAAACACGCCCCCGTTCCAGCCGGGCGCGACATGCGCGGTGCGGATCAGCCGCGATAGAACAGATGCGCACCGATTTGCGTGGTCTGGCGGAATTGCTGTGCCCATGGCGGGTTGACTGCCGTGGTGTGGAAATACAGTGCCCCTTCGGTCAGGCCGCGCCGCCCGCCATTGGACATGACCTGCGCGATACGGCGCGCCTTGCGCGCGGAACGGCGATTGGGCATCGCTTCTGACTGGCCATCGCACGCAAAGCTGAATTGGCAACCGCCCATCTGCCCTTCGCGCACGCCCTGATAGACCACCCCGCAGATCGAATTCGGAAACTCGGCCGAACTGACACGGTTCATGATCACCTCGGCCACGGCGAACTGCCCGCGCAGGGTTTCGCCGCGCGCCTCGTGATAGACGGCTGTGGCAAGGCAGGCTTCCTGCTTGTTCAGCGGGCGCAGATCGACGCTGCGCAGCCAGCGGCGGGTATATTGCAGCGCGCGGTATTCCATCCCGTCCGGGCGGGTCTTGGGCAGAAGCGACACTTCGGGCGCGAATTCGGGTGTTGGCGGTGCGAGGGCCGCAGGCGCGGCCATGCTGCCACTGCTGGAAATGCGGGTCTGGTGCGCAAGCGCCACGAATTGCGCGCGCTCACGCGGCAGCGGGCGGACCGAGGGCGCGCTTTCGCCTGCGTCATAGGCTTCGGCCACAACCTCTGCGGGCGGCTCGCCGCGGACAGCCAAGGCGGGCGAGCGCCAGTTCGTCACGTCATGATCCAGTTTGGCGACCCTGACGGGTGGGGTTTCGGGCGCGTCTTGCAGAACCTCATTGCGCTCTGCGGGGTTCGACCCCTGGACCGAGGCCATGACCAGACGCGCGCGCGTCTCCGAGGTCAGGGTCGCATCCTCGAGCCGCGATCCGACACTGGGCAGGCCGATCAGGACCATCACCGCGCAGAGCACCGACACCGACACGCCCTTGCGGGCCGTCGCTTGCCATCGCTGCGCCGTGTTGCGGGCCTTGTCAGCCACGCCGGCACATTGCTGCGCCTGCGTTTCGTGTTCAAACGCGTTCGACATAAAATCTGGTTGCCGTCACTTTTCAGTGACGCTGTCCCCTGTTTCCCAAACCATTCAACACACCGCATATATACCAAAACCGCGCAAAGGTCCAGAAAGCCCGGGATTTGCCTGTTGTCACGGCAAATGACGAATGGTCACGACCCGGTTAAGCGCCGGATTTACAGCGCTCATTCCGCCGGGTCGATGACAAGCTGCGCTGCCGCCAGCCGCGCCACAGGCACCCGGAAGGGCGAGCAGGACACGTAATCAAAGCCCAGATCGCGGCAGAACCGAATCGAGGCCGGATTACCACCATGTTCACCGCAGATCGACAGCGTCAGTTCTGGCCGCGCCTGCCGCCCGCGCTCGGCGCCCAGACGCAGCAACTCGCCCACACCGTCCAGATCGAGGCTGTGAAACGGGTCTTCGGGAAAGACACCCTGCTGCACATAATCCGACATGAACCGCCCCGCATCATCGCGCGACAGGCCGTAGGTCATCTGCGTCAGGTCATTCGTGCCGAAGGACAGAAAGGACGCGTGCAGCGCAATCTCGCCCGCGCGCAGGGCGGCGCGCGGGGTTTCGACCATCACACCCAACCGGTAGTCGAAATCCGCCCCCATACGCGAGCGCACATTGGCCGCAATCGCATCGATCCGCGATTTGACCAGCTCGACCTCGCGCATGGCCGAGACCAGCGGGATCATGATTTCGGGCACCACCGGATCGGCCCGGCGCGAGACATCGACCGTCGCCTCGAAAATCGCGCGCGCCTGCATCTCGTAGATCTCGGGGATGGTCACCCCCAGCCGCACCCCGCGCATGCCCAGCATGGGGTTGAATTCGGACAGCGCATCGGCCCGGCGCATGATCTCGGACAGGGGCTTGTCCAGCGCATCGGCCAGAAAGCGCAGACCCTCTTTCGAATGCGGCAGAAATTCGTGCAAGGGCGGGTCGAAGAGGCGAATACAGACGGGCTGGCCATGCATGATCTCGAACAACTCAGTGAAATCAGCACGTTGCATGGGCAACAGCCGCTCCAGCGCGTCGGACCGGTCGGCGGGCCCATCGGCAAAGATCATCTCGCGCATCAGCGTCAGGCGATCATCCTCGAAGAACATGTGCTCGGTCCGGCACAGCCCGATCCCCTGCGCATTGAATTCGCGCGCGATCCGTGCATCTGCGGGCGTGTCCGCATTGGCGCGGATGTCGATATCCCGCCGCGCATCGGCCCAGTCGAGAAGCGTGCTGAACCGGTCATCCAGCGCAGGCTCCAGCAGCTTGACCTCGCCC
Organism: Paracoccaceae bacterium; assembly: GCA_007695345.1. Lineage (GTDB taxonomy): Bacteria > Pseudomonadota > Alphaproteobacteria > Rhodobacterales > Rhodobacteraceae > Roseinatronobacter. The sequence goes on from REDZ01000023.1 coordinate 23,364, forward strand.
AGCAGGACGGTGCCGCTTGTGCCATCGACCGTAATGATATCGCCCTCGGACAGCACATGTCCCCCGGCGCGCGCGGTCTTGCGCCGTTCATCGATCTGCATGCGCGAGGCACCCACAACGCAGGGCAGGCCCAGCCCGCGCCCGATGACCGCCGCATGGCTGGTCATGCCGCCACGCTCGGTCAGCACGGCCTGAGCGGCATGCATGCCGCGAATATCTTCGGGCGTGGTTTCGCGCCGCACCAGCACGCAGGGCTCATCGCGGGCAAAACAGGCCTGCGCTGCCGTGGACGAAAACACCACCCGCCCGATGGCCGCGCCGGGGCTGGCCGCGATGCCATGGACGAAACTCTCGGCGCGGCTGCGCGGGTCCACCTGCCGGTGCAACAACTCGCTCAGCGCCTTGGGGGGAATGCGCATCAGCGCCTCATCCCGCTCGATGATCCCGTCCTGCGCCAGATCAACCGCCACCCGCACTGCCGCGCGCGATGAACGCGGCACCGTCACGGCATCCAGCACCCACAGTTTGCCATCATCGAGCGTGAACTCGATCTCCATTTCCTCGCGCAGCCGCTCGCGCGCGTATTTCCCGTGGCGCAGCAGCTCGGCATAAGCCTCGGGGCTGCGTTCCTCAAGCGAGGGGCCACGCGCGTCGCGCGTCAGAAACAACACATCGGCACCATTGCGCATGGCGTCCATCCCGTGCAGCCCGCGCGACTTGAAGCGCCCCGTGACCTGCTGCACCCCGGTTTCGGCATCAATGAAGCGGATCAGCCCGGCCCCGCTTTCACCCTCGCCATAACCACGGGCCATGGCCTGCACCACCAGGCCCAGCCCGGCCTCGGCGGGCGCGCCCTTGGCCTGGCGCAGCAGTCGGGCCGATGTCCCCTCCCACGCGCGGGCCATGGATCGCAGCACATCGGCAAGCTGCTGGGCGGGTGATTGGGGAAAGGGCTCCTCCATCTCGGATTCATAATCGCGCAGGGCGGCCTGCAAGGCGGGCAGGCAGGGTTCGGACGCGTCGAACATATCCGGGTCCAGATGCGCGACATGGGCGGCATAGGATTGCACGAAGCGAAAATAGATCTCGGTCGCGACCGGCTCGCCATAAAGCTCGGCAATCTCGGCATGTTTGTCATCATTCATGCCGATATTCAGGATCGCGGCCGGCCCGCCCCATTGCGGATGCTCGGCCGAGGGGCGCACCGAGAGAAGCTGGCCCTGCGGAAAATGGCTGAGCAGATGGCGCAGGTTCATCTGCGCCCCTGTCGCGATCTCGCGCACCACGGCAAAGGACAGCGCGATGGTCTGCGGCACAGGCATGTCCAGCCGCACCAGCCGCTGCAGGCATTTGGCGCGCCAGCCATGACCTTCGCGCTTGATCGGGGCAGAGCCGGTGATCTGCGCGTAATCGGTAAGGGTGAGGTATTTTGGCATGAGCGGACTTTCTGGCTGCGGCGCAGCATAGGCGGTCGCGGCGCTGAAACAAGCCCTTGTTCGTCACCAGGCCGGTTGGGGTGGGTTCAAGCACCCACCCTACGGCGCAGCGCGGCCCGTAGGGTGGGTGTTCTAACCCACCCCTACCCCTCCAGCTGCGTCAGGTCAGCCACCTGCAGACAGGTCGCGCGGATGCGGTGCAGCAGGTTCAGGCGGTTTCGGCGCAGGATTGCGTTATCCGCATTGATCTGCACGGAATCGAAAAACGCATCAATCGGCGCGCGCAGACCGGCCATGGCGGCCATGGCGTTCGCGAAATCCTCGGCCTGCATCGCGGGGGCGATGGCAGCCTCGGCGCGGTCGAGGGCTGCGAAAAGGGCGGTTTCCTCGGGCGTGTCGGCCAGTTTCGGGTCGGGGCCGAACGAGTATTCCACCCCGTCCCTGGCCTCGGCCTGCGTCAGGATGTTGTTCGCGCGCTTGAAGCCCTGCAACAGGTTCTCGCCATCTGCGGTATTCAGAAAGGCGGCGAGGGCCTCGGCGCGTTTGACCAGCAAGGTGAGGTCGTCATTACCGGGCGTCGCGCCCACGGGAGCGCCACTATCATCACTGAGACAGGCGTCGATCACGTCATGGCGGATGCCCTGATCGCGCAGGTGGACCTTGAGGCGGTCGTGGAAGAAGGTGAGGAGGTCGTCTTCAAGATGTATCAAAGTTTGCAACGCCGCTCTGACTTCTTGAACTGTGGTGGAAGCCTCTTTTTCGAGTTTTAGGACCGCTGCCTCTGCAGCAGAAATTGCGTTAACATTTAGGTTGGAAGCGGCCCGCGCTCTACTGAGCTGCGAGCGAGCTTCGCGAAGAGCATCCGCTTGCACATCTGCAAAATGTTTACCTGCGACGATATCGAGAACGACCATCTCTTTGTGCAATCGGATGATTTCTTTGACGCTTGCTCGCAGCCCATTCCCCAACACCAACCGAATAACCCCCAGCGCCGCGCGGCGCAGCGCGTAGGGGTCTTTCGACCCGGTGGGCTTTTCATCAATCGCCCAGAACCCCGTCAGCGTGTCGATCTTGTCCGCCAGCGCCACGGCTA
>REDZ01000205.1 GCA_007695345.1 Paracoccaceae bacterium
GAACCTCAATTTGCAGAGGTCTCACTCGATCTTTTGCAACTGCGCACACAAGTTGACCCGATAAACCTCACTGGCAGTGGGCTGGCAGGAACCTCTCTGCATTGCCGGATCGCATCATGGGGTGAAATCCTGCTAGTCACGCTTGCTGTGACGAACGACGCAAAACCGACTGAGGCGAGAAGTCGCGCTGCGAACGAGGAAGCGACGCTCTTTCAGTTTTCGCTGGCGGTAGAATGCGAAGATGAATGTCGATTCGTTCCGAAACCGGACAGGTCCGGGTCGGCCAGTGGTGAAGACGATGCTCGCGCATCTGCGCTGCTGTATCGGAATGTGCAGCAATTTGCGGTGGGCCACACCTGTTCCGCGGTATGGGACGAGCCAGTAGATGAGACCGTGCATCAGGTCAGGACAAGCTGGTTTCCGGAGGCCACCGTCCATGTCGTCAGTGCAGAGGGCGATATCGAGTTCCGGACAGACGATGCGAGGTTGTCACTTGGTGCTTCCTGGCTGGCATCCGAGGATAGCGACAGCCTCTTCGCTGGACTGACGTCGTTTGTCGATGCCTATACCAACTGGATTTCGAGAATGGAGTGCGCAGTAGGCGCCATGCCGGATCAGCATGTCGAGCAAGCACAGCTGCACATGGATCGCTGCCGAACAGCTGAACAGCGGATGCGAGCGGGTATCGCTCTGCTCGAGACGTCATCCGAGGTGCTGACTGCCTTTCGCCTCGCGAACGCTGCCCTCGCTTTGCAATATTCGTGGCGCATCGATCCACAGCCTCCTGAACTGGTATGGCGACCATTCCAGCTGGGGTTCGCGTTGCTGTGTCTCGAGTCGATAGCGTCACCTGATTCCTCCGATCGCGAGACGATGGACCTGTTGTGGTTTCCGACCGGCGGCGGGAAGACAGAAGCCTATCTGTTGCTCACGGCGTTCACCATCTTTCTCCGTCGCCTCCGCGCCGCAGGAAACCCGACAGGCGCAGGTGTAACGACGTTCATGCGATACACCCTTCGGCTGCTTACTATCCAGCAGTTCGAGCGTGCAGCGGCCCTGATATGCGCATGTGAGATGGTCCGGCTTGGTAAGGTCAGGCTGGAAAAGGTCAGTCTGCCGGCACACTTCGCATCTGACCTTCCGATTTCTCTCGGGCTCTGGGTAGGCGAAGGAGCTACACCGAACACTGTTGCGCAGGCAGACCAGGTACTGGGCACGGATGCGGAAAGCTCTCCAGCACAATTGCGCAGCTGCCCGTGTTGTCATGAAGTCCTTGATTGGAAGATCTCGGCGGACAAGAGCCGTGTGGAGGTAAGGTGCCTGACGAAGTCATGCGACGTCGGGAAGGAGCTTGCACTTCTCCCGATCTGGACGGTCGACGAAGATGTGTATCGAGAGCGTCCGACGCTGTTGATAGGAACAGTTGACAAGTACGCGCAGATCACCCGGAACCAGAGGACTGGCTGCCTGTTCGGCATTGGAACACCAGCGGCTGCACCTGAGCTGGTTATTCAGGACGAGCTCCACCTGATCTCGGGTCCATTGGGCAGTCTTGCGGGACTCTACGAAACAGCAGTCGACGAGCTGTGTCGATCAGAAGCTGGCGTCAGGGCGAAGGTCATCGGATCGACGGCGACAATCCGGAGAGCGGAGGACCAGATCAAGGCCCTGTTTGATAGGCAGTCCTTCCAGTTTCCTCCGCCCGGTCTTGATCACACCAATTCCGGCTTCGCAATCGAGGATCGCGATGTGCCCGGGCGTCGCTATATGGGAATTTCAACTGTCGGTCGCTCAGCCAAGTTCACCCAACAGGCGGTCGCGGCTTCTCTGCTTCAGGCGGCTACGGACCAGACACTGGCTGCAGACAATCGCGACGCATACTGGACGCTCGTGAATTATTTCAATTCGCTGCGGGAACTGGGTGGCGCACTTGTGCTCATGCGTGACGACGTGGCCCGCAGCATCCGTGATTATGCCGCGCGGAGACCAGGTGAGGTGGAGCGCGACGCCGGGATGCAGATAGAGCTGACCAGTCGTGTTCGTTCCAGTGACATTCCGAAATATCTCAAGAATCTGGAAAGGGCGTGGAATGATCCGGACCATGTGGATATCGTGCTGGCAAGCAACATGATCTCGGTGGGCATGGATGTGTCGCGGCTGGGGTTGATGGTGGTGAATGGACAACCAAAGACGATTGCAGAATACATTCAGGCTACGAGTCGGGTGGGCAGAAGCCAGAGGGCTCCGGGGCTAGTGATTACGCTCTTCAACGCTGCCAAGTCTCGCGACCGCAGCCGATATGAGACCTTTGCAAGTTGGCATCGCAGCCTCTACCGGGATGTCGAGGCCACGAGCGTGACGCCATTCGCCCCTCGCGCACGTGACCGTGCGCTGCATGCTCCGTTTGTCGCAATGGTGCGCCATATGGTGGACGGCATGGCGGACCCGGGCGCGATTGAACACCATCAACAAGAGGTTGAGGCGCTTCTCGCGACGGTTATTGCCCGGATTGATCGAGTTGATCCCGTAGAGGCTGAAGCGGCACGGGGGCAGCTCAATTCGTTTCTCGACAAATGGTTTGATCGGCAAGGGCTGAAGGACTATTGGCAAGACTATGGAGACGCACTTCTGACTTCTGCGGAAGCGGCGGCGGAAAGGGGTAACAAGGCGCGTTTCGCCGGGCAGACCCCCACTCCGAACTCCCTGCGTTCCGTCGAAGCGTCGGCGGCATATGTCCTTCTGGCGGGCCGATCGGCGAGGGGGGCAAGACCATGAAACCTATTGGAAAAATCCGCCGCAGTCAGGTTCTGACAGGCAATGGTCCCGGCGCGATCATCGACTTTCGGGGGGAGAACGGTGCACCAGTCTCCGTTGTTGCAGCGGGTCTCGAGGCATGGGACGAGCTGGCAATCAAGAAGGGACTTCTGAACGATCAGAGAATTCATCATGATCCGCTGCAGGCAAGACTTCACGTTAATGGCTTCAGGTTGCCTCCGGTTGGCGATGAAAATGTGGGAAGGGACAAGCGACCGCGCCTTTTGCCTTCGTATCGCTTTCCTGACTGGCATGTCTGTCCGAAGTGCAACCTTTTGCAACGTACTCGCTTCTGGAGTTCTGAGATCGGGAAACCAGAGTTATGGTGTCCATCCTGCAGCACCGGTCGGGGTCAGCGTGTAAAGAAGGTTTACGTGGTGCCGGTTCGTTTCATAGTGACATGTCCGGCGGGGCATCTGCAGGACTTTCCTTGGATGTCATGGCCCAAGCATTCCGAGTCCTGCTCCCGCAAGAAGCCGCTCAAGCTCATAGGGGAAGGAGCGGGCTTGAGGGGACTAAAGGTTCATTGCACTGAGTGCAAGGCCGAGCGAGACCTTGACGGTGCCCTGTCCCCCGGGGCGCTGGGCAAGATTCCGTGCGATGGGCACTCACCCTGGCTGAAAGCAGAGCCGACCGCATGCAGTCATCAACCTGTCGCGATTCAGCGCGGCGCATCCAACGCCTATTTCCCTGTAATTGAATCAGCACTCGATGTGCCGCCTTTTGGTGGTTCCTTCCGGGACATGCTGGAGGATTTCTGGCCTGACATCATTGCCCTGGATGACAGGACGCAACTTCCCGATTTTGTGCGAAAGCGAATCCATCCGTTGTGGCCTGAACCAGATACAAGGCCGGAAGACCTGACCGCGCGGATTATGACCCTGCTGACAATACTCGAAAACAAGACCGGTGATTTGCGTCCGAACGAGCACCTGATGCTTTGTTCGGGCGGTCCTGATGGTGAGACGTTTCCGGAGTTCCAGATCGCGCCGCAGGAAATCCCGCGCGATCTGAAGGGAGTTCTGGACCGGGTGGTTTCGGTCGAGAGGCTGCGCGAAGTCCGTGCACTGAAGGCATTCACCCGTCTCAGTCCGGCCGAGGCGGCTGACAACAGCGCCTTTGTAGCACCATTGTCCGAAAACAAGCTGAACTGGTTGCCGGCAATCGAGGTTCGCGGTGAGGGCATCTTCATCAATTTCGACGAGGCTGCAGTAGCGTCTTGGGAGAACCATCCGGACGTTGTCAACAGGGCGGCACAGGCGCATCAGGCGGCCGAGCGGGCATGGCAGGACCATAACGGCAACGATCGTCCGTTCCCGATGACAATTTCAGCCAGATTTCTCCTTGTTCATACAGCTGCCCACGCACTTTCCGAACGCCTGTCGCTAGACAGCGGGTACTCGACTGCTTCCATCCGCGAGAGGTTGTATGTTTCGCCTGGTCCCGGCGGTATGTGTGGTTTTCTTCTCTATACATCCGCGCCTGACTCCGACGGTACGCTTGGTGGCTTGTCGCGAAAGGGCCGCACCAGCGAGATTGGCCCGATCCTGTTCGCATCCTTGCGGGAGTTGGAGTGGTGTTCGTCGGATCCGCTCTGCAGCAGCGGCATCCTCTCACTTTCGGAAGGATCCGGGTCGGCGGCTTGTCATTGCTGCACTTTCCTTCCCGAAACTTCATGCGAGCATTTCAACCGCCACCTGGATCGAGGCATGCTTGTCGGCACCCCCGATAATCCCGAGCTCGGCTTCTTCCGCAAACTTCTGGATCAAAGGAGCTGATAATGGCGCGGATGTACCCAAGGGAATTGCCTCGACATGTTCTGGCCAATCCGAAACTGTCTTCGGAAGTCCGGGTCTATGAACGCATGCGGGACAAGCTGCCTGGCGACTATACCTGCTACTATTCTCGCTCATGGCATGAAGCAGATCATGACGGTGCCGAATTTGACGGTGAGGCAGATTTCATCATCGCTCATGTCGAGCACGGTCTGCTGTTCATCGAAGTGAAAGGTGGGAGGGTTAGCTGCCGGGAAAGCGACGGCCAGTGGCTTAGCGAAGACAGGGATGGCTTCACATTCAGGATCAAGAACCCCCTGACCCAGGCAAAAAGCAGCAAGCATCATTTCCTCAAGCGACTAAGCAACGACAGGGCGATTCGCGGGCGGTTTATCCGTGCCCGCCACGGTGCGATCCTCCCCGGCAGCGCCCGCCCGAAGCGCGCACTCGCGCCAGATGTACCGCTTGAGCTGGTTGCCTTCGGCGATGACATGGAGCGGCTTGATCGCTGGATAGTACGTCGCATGACAGAAGGCGAGGGGGATGCGCGCGAGACACCACTGGGACAGGATGGCATGCGCGCGCTGGAATACCTGCTTTCGAGCCACTTCGAGTTGCGCGCCCATATTGGCGAAAACCTCGCGGACGACGCACGCGCGATAGAACGCCTTACTTCGGAACAAGCATGGATTCTTGACTCGCTTGAGGATAATCGGGAGATGGCGATTTCCGGGGGGGCCGGTAGCGGGAAGACAGTGCTCGCTGTCGAAAAGGCGATCAGGTCAGCATCCGACGGACGCCGGACTCTTCTTACCTGTTTCAACGCGCCGCTGGCTGCCCACCTTCGTGAAGTCTGCAAGGATCATGAGGGTCTTGTGGTGGCAAGCTTCCATTCGCTTTGTCGCTCTGTGGCACATAAAGCAGGTATTGATGTGCCCTCGGACAGCTCGAGGAAATTCTTTGAAACAGTCCTTCCAGAAGCGTTTGTCGAAGCTGTCAGTCAAGCGCCCGAGCTCGGGTTTGACACCGTGATTGTTGATGAAGGACAGGATTTTCGCGACTCATGGTTACATGCGCTGCGCCTTGCCCTTAAAGATACCGAGACTGGGTGTTTCTATGTCTTCTATGATGACAATCAGCGTCTGTTCTCGCCTGAAGAGGAGTTTATTGCAGCTCTCCCTCTGTCATCGATCGCGCTTACGCGAAATCTCAGGAATACCAAGCGAATACATGGTCTGATTTCGAAATGGTATGAGGGAAAACGAACAACGGCAGCAGGTCCAGAGGGTGAGCCTATCGGTTCTTTGCAGTGTCGTCCCAGTGAACTGGCGCTCGACCGCGTTACTGAACGCATATCGCAGCTGTTGAAATCCAAGCAGTTGTCGCCCGGGCAAATCGCGGTCTTGACCGGAGCCGGTAGCAAGACTGAGCCGATCCTCGAGAAAATAGCTGGAATTTCGACGTGCCGTTCTGACGATATAAAACCTGATCACATCGTTTTTGATACGGTCCGTCGGTTCAAGGGATTATCCCGACCCTGTGTGTT
>REDZ01000122.1 GCA_007695345.1 Paracoccaceae bacterium
CGCGGCGCCAGGTGATGCGGCGCTCGTCGATTTCCAGTTCGTTGCCCCAGTAGATATGGTTGTCGATCATCGCCGACAGCAGATTATGCGCCGAGGTGATGGCATGGAAATCGCCTGTAAAATGCAGGTTCATATCCTCCATCGGGACGATCTGCGCATAGCCCCCGCCAGCCGCGCCCCCCTTCATCCCGAAATTCGGCCCAAGGCTGGCTTCGCGAATGCAGATTGCGGCCTTGCGTCCGATGGCGTTCAGCCCGTCGCCCAGCCCCACGGTCGTCGTGGTCTTGCCCTCGCCCGCGGGTGTCGGGTTGATCGCCGTCACAAGGATCAGCTTGCCGCGCTTGCGCGCGCGCACGTCGGCCACAAACTCCTGGCTGACCTTGGCCTTGTCATGACCAAAGCGCAGCAGGTGTTCGGACGGGATGCCCAGGGATGCGCCGATTTCCTGAATGGGCTTCTTGCGGGCGGCGCGCGCAATCTCGATATCGGTGGGCGGTGTCATGGCCTGCTCTCCCTTGTCTGGCATCCGCGCGCACCTTAACGCGACGCGATTGCCGGGAAATCTGCAAATGCGACATCCCCGCGTCCAGAGACGCCCTTGCAGCCCGCGCGTGATGCGCGCAAGGGTAGCCCATGCAAGCAACCCCCGATCAGACGCTGCGCGCCGCCCTGTGGATGACCGGGGCGATCGCGTCCTTTCTGCTCATGGCGGTTGCCGGGCGCGCCGTGCAGGTCGAGATGAACACCTTCGCGTTGATGTTCTGGCGCTCGCTGATCGGGCTGGCAATCGTGCTGCTGGTCTGGCGCGTGGCCGGGCTGGGTGCGCGCGCCCTGCGCCCCGCCTCGACCGGCACGCATGCCATCCGTCATATCGTGCATTTCAGCGGGCAGAACCTGTGGTTCTGGGGCCTGACGGCGATCCCGCTTGCGCAGCTTGTGGCGCTGGAATTCACCTCGCCCATCTGGGTGGTGCTGCTTGCGCCGCTTCTGCTGGGCGAAAGCTTTACCCGGCGCAAATTCGCGGTCGCGCTGATCGGGTTTTGCGGCATCCTGATCGTCGCGCGGCCGGGGCTGGAGCCCTTGGGTCCGGGCCATCTGGCCGGGCTGGGCGCGGCGCTGTGCTTTGCGCTGAACACGATGCTGACGCGGCGGCTGATGCGCGACAATACCGTGATCTGCGTGCTGTTCTGGATGACCCTCAGCCAGGCGTTGATGGCCCTTCCGGTGGGGCTGTGGACGGGCATGAGCTGGCCGTCTGCGGCGCTCTGGCCCTGGCTGCTGGTCCTGGGCGTCACGGGGCTGTCGGCGCATTACTGCCTGACATCGGCGCTCAATGTCGCTTCCGCCTCGGTCGTGGCGCCGATGGAATTCATCCGCCTGCCGCTGATCGCCATGGTGGGCATGCTGGTCTACGCCGAGGCGCTTGACCCGCTGGTGTTTCTTGGCGCGGCCGTCATTTTCGCGGCCAATATGCTCAACGCGCGCGGCCCCCGAACCGCGCGCGCCTGAGCGCGCGGATCAGTCGCGCAACAGCTCGTTTATCCCGGTTTTCGACCGCGTCTGCGCATCCACGCGCTTCACGATCACTGCACAATAGAGGTTGATGCCGTTCTTCGACGGCATGGACCCCGACACCACGACCGAATAGGGCGGCACCTCGCCATATGTCACAGCGCCCGTCTCGCGATCCACGATCTTGGTGGACTGGCCGATGAACACCCCCATCCCCAGGACAGAGCCCTCGCGGATGATGCAGCCTTCGACCACCTCGGAGCGCGCGCCGATAAAGCAGTTATCCTCGATGATCGTGGGACCGGCCTGCATCGGCTCCAGCACGCCGCCGATGCCCACACCACCGGACAGATGCACGTCGCGGCCGATCTGCGCGCAGCTTCCCACGGTGGCCCAGGTATCGACCATCGTGCCGCTATCCACATAGGCGCCCAGGTTCACGAATGACGGCATCAGCACCACGCCCGGCGCGATATAGGCGGATTTGCGCACCACACAGTTCGGCACCGCGCGAAACCCTGCATCCTTCCAGCGGTTCTCACCCCAGCCCTTGAACTTGCTGTCCACCTTGTCCCACCAGCCGCTGCCCTGCGGCCCGCCGGATTGGGGTTCCATATCCTTGATGCGAAAGCCCAGCAGCACGGCCTTTTTCGCCCATTGGTTCACATGCCACTGCCCGTCCGGCTGCCGTTCGGCCACGCGCAGCGCGCCGGTATCCAGCGCGTCCAGCGTCGCCTCGATCGCCTCGCGCGTGTCGCCGCCGGTTGCGGGGGTGATGGTGTCGCGGGTGTCCCACGCGGATTCAATGGCGGTTTCCAGTGCGGCGGTATCGGTCATTTGGGCGCTCCATGGCTCTGGTCATCTGTCAGGCCACGCTATAGCCTTGCGCGCAGGCAAGAGCAATTCGCGTCAGGAGAGGCCAGAATGCAGAACCAGACAAAGACACGCCCCTTTCCCGATGCCGGAGAGGATGTCCGCTACTGGGATGACGCGCCCGACACTGCCCAGACCCGCCACCCGGCCTATCGGCTGGCCTTTGCCGACAGCGATTTCATGCTGCGCGACGAATTGCGCCCGGTGCGGCTGCAACTGGAACTGCTCAAGCCCGAATTGCTGATGAATGAGCGTGGCATCATCTCGACCATCGTGATGTTCGGCGGCGCGCGCATCCGCCGCCCCGATGACCCCAGCACACCCCGCACCCCCATGATGGCCGAACTGTCGCGGTTCTATGACGTCGCGCGCGAATTTGCCCATGCGATGACCCTGCGCTCGGTCCAGAGCTACGGGCGCGAGGATGTCATCGTGACGGGGGGTGGCCCCGGCGTGATGGAGGCCGGCAATCTGGGCGCGCAAGAGGCAGGCGGCGTGTCCATCGGGCTGAATATCGTGCTGCCGCATGAACAGGCCCCGAATACCCATGTCACACCGGAATTGTGCTTCAACTTTCACTATTTCGCCATCCGCAAGATGCATTTCCTGATGCGCGCGCGGGCGATCACAGTCTTTCCGGGCGGGTTTGGCACGCTGGACGAATTGTTCGAAACCCTGACGCTGATCCAGACCGAACGGATGCACAAGATGCCCTTCATCCTCTTCGGGCGCGATTTCTGGACGCGGGTCATCAACTGGGACGCGCTGGCAGAGGCCGGCACGATCAACCCCGAGGATCTGGAGCTGTTTCACTTCGCCGAAACAGCAGAAGAGGCGATTGCCATCATTGACGGGTTCGAGGCGCCCGCGTCGTAGGGCCGCTGTCACGACCTTGACATAAAACAATCTGCCCGATCCGATCCTGTGGTATCATCGTCCATCCTGAGGAGGAGGAAAGGCGATGATCAACGAAAATGACATCCTGGACATGACATGCCTGACCCGCGAGCAGATCGCGGCCATTTCCATGCATGAACATATGGATGAGGTCAGCGCGGCAGAGATGGGCGAATACCTGATGCATATTCATCACGGCCCGCAGCGCGTGCAACAGATGATCTGCGAGGATATCGCCGATGCGCTGCATGCGGATGACGTCGCCCAGGCCCGCGCGCTCTACAAGACGTTGAAAGCGTTTCTGGCCGAGCATCCCGAGGCGTTGCGCGGCAACGTCTAGACCCAGCGCTGAAACAGCGCCTTGAGAGCCGTGGCATTCTTCGCCAGATCGTGTTGCGCGGCCACACGGTCGCGCCCGGCACGGCCCATGGCGGCCAGATCATCGGGCGCTGTGTTCATGCAGGCGCGCATGGCTTGCACAAGGGCGGGCACGTCGCCTGCCGGAACCAGCCAGCCCGACTGCGCATCGACCAGTTCGGGAATGCCCGCGATATGGGTGGTGATGACCGGGCGGGCGCAGGCATGGGCCTCCATCAGCACGATGGGCAGCCCCTCGGCGAAGCTGGGCAGGACCAGCGCGCGTGCATTCGCCAGCGCGTCGCGCACGGCGGCATTGTCAGCCCAGCCCATAAGCGTGACCGCCTCGTCCAGCCCATGGCGGGCGATTGCGGCCTCGATCCGGGGTCGGGTCTCGCCATCGCCGATCAGGGTCAGGCGGGCCTGCGGATGGGTCTGGCGCAGGTCTGCCATGGCCTCGACCAGCAGGGTCTGCGCCTTTTGCGGGCACAGGCGGCCCACGCAGACAAAAGGGGCATCCGGCGACGGCAATGTCTGGGGGGGCGCACCGATCTCGACCCCGCATCGGATGACATGGGTCTTGTCCCAGACCTCCATCCCGCCTGCCAGCGCGAGTTGTGTGCGCGCGAAATGCGTGATCGCAACGGCAAAACGCGCCTCGCGCAGCTTTAGCGCGAGGGACGCGGCCACAGGGTCCACGAACTCATCGGGGCCATGGGCCGTAAAGGAAAAACCCGGCCCACCCAGCCGCGCGCAGATCAGCGCCACCGTTGCCGTGTTGGTCGAGAAATGCGCGTGAATATGCGCCAGCCCCTGCGCCTGCGCCTTCAGCTCCACCGCCTCGAGCAGATAGGCGATGTGCCGCACCAGCGCGCCGCGGCCTGCATTGCGCCACAACGTCCATACCGCCCCGATGGCGCGCCCGACCCCACGCGGATTGCGCAGCCCTTCGCGCAGGAAACCCGCCACAAGCCGCGCGGCGCCGGGGGCCAGCAGATAGGTGCAGCGCGCAGCCTCGTCCTTGTCGGCGGGGTCAACCAGTTCCTCGGACCACGGGCGCACGGCAAAGCGCCGGATTTGCGCGCCCTGCGCTTCCAGCGCGGCGATCTCGCGCCGGATGAATGTGGCGGATGTCACCGGATAGGTGTTCATCAGATAGCCGAGTTGCATCACGCTCCCCTGACTGCGGCCTGTCCGACCTGCGCGCCGGGGAAGTGTTGCCGCCATGCCCCGCGACATTCAACCGCAAAAGCCCGGTGATCGGCTCAGGCATCCACTTCGACCCGCCCGACCGGGCGCGAGCAGCAGGCCAGGATATAGCCGTCCTCGATATCATCCTCGGTGATCCCGCCATTATGGACCATATGCACATCACCCGACAATTTGCGCGTCCGGCAGGTGCCGCACAGGCCGAAATTGCAGCCCGAGGCGACGGCCAGACCATTGGCGCGGGCGACCTGCATGACCGTGTCGCCCTCGGTGCAGGTGACACTCAGCCCGGAGCGGGTAAAGACGATCTCGGCCTTGGCGCTCTCATCGGGGACAGGGTCGTCGAATTCCTTGATCTCGGCCACGGTTTCCGCAGGCGCATGGAAGGATTCCTGATGATAGCGGCTCATGTCATAGCCCAGCGAGATCAGGATTTCGCGGATCGCGGTCATGAACCCCTCTGGCCCGCAGCAATAGACATCGCGTTCCAGATAATCGTTGCACATCAGGCCCAGCATCAACTGATTGAGCTGCCCGCGATAGCCGGTCCAGACCTCATAGGGTTCGCACTGGCTGACCACGAAATGCAGCGCCAGCCCCCCCACGCGCGAGGCCATGTATTCCAGCCGCCGCCGGAAGATCAGGTCGCTGGGGCGGCTGGCGCATTGGATGAAACAGATATCCGGGTCCTCGCCGCGTTCAAACAGCGTGGTGGCCATGGACATCATCGGCGTCACGCCAGACCCGGCAGAGATGAACAGGAACTTGCCGTCAGGGCTGGGCGGCAGGTGGAACAGCCCCGCCGGGCCATGCACAGGCAGCCGCATTCCCGCCTGCAGATGATCGTGCATCCAGCGCGTCCCGACCGAGCCGGGCTGCACCTTGGTCGTGATCGCGATATAGGCCGAGGTGATGGGCGAGGAGGAAATCGTGTAGCTGCGCTGCACATTGCCCCCCGGCACCGGCAGGTCCAGTGTCACGAACTGGCCTGCGCGAAACACGAACATGGCCGCCGATGGCGCGCGAAAGACGAATGTCTTGACGCCCGGCGCTTCGGGCAGCACGGCCACGCATTCCAGCTCTTCCTCATCGCGCCAGACGGGGCTGTCCTTGGTCGGCATGGGGATCATGGCGCGTCACTCCGCTGCGATCTGTTGCGGTGCCATCAGCGCGCTGTGCAGCGTGCGGCAATACCAGTCCACGAACTGGTTGACGCCGCCTTCCTGCACGCGGCTGTAGGGGCCGGGCAGATAGGCGGGCGA